>NZ_CDSBKL010000507.1:0-2560 GCF_977115555.1 Aquiflexum sp. | reverse complement strand
AGATACAGAAAATAAAAATTCATTTGAAACTCGAAAATCGATTTACGCGAAACCAAAGTTGGAAAACAAAATATTCTACATTCACTGGAATGAATTAGAAAAACTCAAGATGAAAAAAAATTGTTTAAGTATAACCATAAGATTTTGATAAGTATATACGGTAGCCTATTTGCTAGACCCAAACTTTAATGAAGGAACAGCTCTACTGAAAATCGAGTAAATGCCCCCAATCGCCCCAGCAATACCTGTGACAAATGTCGTGGCTTGATCAAGGAAGTTTTTGTCGAAATAACTAATAATTGCTACTGACAACAGAATAAAACTAAAAACTGCAACTTGAAGACTTTTCACATTGCCATACTTTTGTTCGTCGAGTTTGAACAGTTCTAATTCCTCTGAAGAAATATTACTTAGGACAAAATACCGGAAGGTCTTGCTGAATAACTTAGGCATATCATATTGATCTGTCTTAATAAGAATCCCTTTTTGGATAAGCTCTACGATCACATCATTATTTGAAAAATTAAAAAACCCTTCCATGCTGAAATAATAGCAAACCTTTTTCTCATCAAAACTTAACACAGACCATAAATTTGTAAAATACGCCTTTTTTGATCTTTGGTTTGAAAGCAATTGGCTCTCCTCAGCTTCATCATCTAAGATTGGAATCAGAGGTATTACAGGAACATACTCAAAATGAAAACTGCTGAAAATCTGAGAAAATCTGATTCTATATGCAGCTGTTTCAAGAAGTTTATTGATCTCCTTCCAAGAAATTGCAGAACTCAAAATAAGTATTGCTTTTTTTTCTTTCGCCTTTTCCATAATCAAAGGTAATGAATCGATCAAGCCCTGTTCGATGGAATAACAGTGGATATTTTGGATAAACCAGACGGATTTTGTTGTCAGTCTATCGGGGATTTGTTGGACCCATGACAGAGACGTGTCCAAGATTGCATCCATAATCCCGATTTCTTCCTCTTTCACATTAAATTTGTCTCGAACCCAATCCAAATTAAGATTGGTATCTGAACCGCAAAGGAATACTCTAGAAGGAGAGTCGCCTTCTGCAAATTTCTTATCTTCGGTCCATTCTGGTAGATACCTGAAATTCAAAAAATAAATTTTATCAATAAGAGTCTTCAGAATCCAAATAGTGATTGATAGCAAGATAAAAAACAGTAAACTGATAAACAGAAATGTGCCCGGCTCATCAATAAATTTTTTAACATAGGTTTCAAGAAAACCAAAAGATATAGCGGCTTTCTTTTGATCTGCCTGTGGTTCTACGTTCTGTCTTTTTAATGAAATAAAATCGGAAATCACGGGTTCATATTGGGAAGAAAGATTTCCAAAAACCGCCCTTCTGACTTCATCATAATTGACCCAAAATAAATTGGGTTCCTTCCTGTCAGATTTTACGGTTTGTTCTTCCCAATGAGTTTTTTCATAATTGTACACTTTTGAAAAAACAACATATCCGGGGATAAATCCTATGAGAAAAATCCACATCATCAGGAATCCAACATACAAGTTTTTAAAAGCTACATGGTCAAAGTGTTTTGAAGCATTGCTTGGTTGATTAGCTCGCTTAATATCAATTCTTTTTTTATAGATAACAGTGGCAATGACTGAGAAAACCACAAAAGTCAACATGATCCAAAAGGGAGCGTCATCCCCTACCTTTAGAAGCCCATAAAAAGGAAATACCAAAATACAAACCAATACCAAACAATTCCGCAATACTTGAATGTGGTTTTCATCATACCAATTTGGGCCAAGCCATACGTACATAAGAATTTTAATATGAATTGTACTTATTATGATGAGAAAAAACATACTGAAAAAATGAAAGCCAGGTTGGTTGTAGAAATAAACAAACAAAAAAGAATAGAAAACAAAAAAGCGGATCATTACCATAAACTCGAATGATTTCTGCTGATTTGGAAATAAGTAGTAATACGAGAATTTTTCCCACCTATTAAATTTTGAATGGGGTTTGATCAGTTTATTAAGATATGAAATAAGGGCCAAAAAGGATAGGTAAAAAAGAAGCAGAATCATGGACTCAAAAGTCAATAAGGATGAAAACACATGCTCCAAATGTGCATCTACCAAGTAAATCATCCACACAGGTTGGTCAAATTCTCCTCTTTTCTTAACTAGCACCATATCCGCTTCATATGCATGTCCGTCCAGGTAAAGAGGGATTTCCCATGGGTTGGATAATTCTTCATCACTGTTGGTCTTCATGATCGTCTCGATCTCTTTCCATTTCGATTCAGAAAGAATATCCTTGAGGTTATCTACAGGCGCATCAATTTTCTTGCTTTTTTGTATTACGAGTCCATTTTCTTTGAATAAAATATACCTTCTGATAGGATCGTATTTACTGTTAAATTTATCCCAATAAAAAGTGACCACTTGAAGTCTGTTTTTTTGTGTATCCAATTTGCTGATAACAGATTCCAATACTGCACTATTGAGAGGGTAATGTGAACCAATATATTTCTTTTGGTTTTTTTCTGTAATAAATTTAGGTTCATCAGGTTTTTTAACA
>NZ_CDSBKL010000506.1:0-2563 GCF_977115555.1 Aquiflexum sp. | reverse complement strand
TAACCAAAAACCCCAAGGTCGAATGAAAGTGGATTTCCTGCTTGATAATCTTCGAAATCCATCCCCAAAACCTGGGCTGAGTTGACATCGTCCGAAACAGCAAAACGGGGTTCAGTTTTATCATTGTGATGGAAAAGTAAAAGTAGCCTGCCGTCTTTAAGTTCTTCCCCGAGTTTCTGCTCAATGGAAACAGATACCGAAGGAGTGTTTGGGGCATTGCAAGAAAAAATCAGAAACAACATCAGGATAGGTAGAAGCCTCATATCAATATATTTTTGGTTTCAATCAATTTAGCAAAATTTCCAATGAAGGGGTTCATCTGGGAAAATCTATTACATAAGCGGATATAAAATCCTTTTTTTATCAAATTACAACCGCCTATCAATCATGGGGAAAATAATTGTTTCGAATGTTTTATTTTAACTTTCTAAATTGCCCTGCTATGAGAAAACCCCTACTTCTATTAATTGCCTCAGCTTTTGTTTTTGGCTGTGCCCAAAAAACCGAAACCATCGATTATACCCAGCTGTCGGATGAGGAAAGACTTGCTGCCGCAAAAGAAATCGCACAAAACACCATCATGGTAGATGGTCATGTGGATCTTCCTTACCGGATGAAAGTCGGGGGATTTACCCTTCAGCGGGAGATCTTGGATGTATCTGTCCGCACTGACGGAGGTAATTTTGATTTTCCGAGATCAAAAGAAGGAGGCTTGGACGCACCGTTTATGTCCATCTATATTCCTGCAGGTTATCAGGAAAAGGGAGGAGCAAAGGCTTTGGCGGATTCGCTGATATTGATGACAGAAAGGATTGTGACTGCTTGGCCGGATAAGTTTGCTATGGCTTATTCTCCCACTGATATAGAGAAAAACACCCAAGAAGGTAAAATTTCATTTCCAATGGGAATAGAAAATGGTGCGGCCATCGAAGATGATATCAGCAATGTCAGGTATTTTTATGACCGCGGAATCCGGTATATGACCCTTACCCATGGAAAAGATAACCTGATCGGTGATTCCTCTTATGACACCACGCACACACACAATGGATTGAGTGAATATGGCGTTGAGGTTGTCAAGGAGATGAATAAAGTGGGCATCATGGTGGATATTTCCCACGTTTCAGACAGTACTTTTTTTGATGTCATGAAAATTACTGATGTTCCTGTAATTGCCTCTCATTCCTCTGCGAGGTATTTTACTCCGGGATTTGAAAGGAATATGGAGGATGGGATGATCAAAGCTCTTGGAAAAAACGGGGGCGTGATCATGATCAATTTTGGAGGCAGCTTCGTGGACGGCGATTATAATGAGCGATCAGGGGCAGTGAGAGAACATATCGTCAATTGGCTTGCAGAAAATGGATTAAGTAGAACAGATTCTGCCGCAGTTGCTTACATTGAAAAATATGTAGCTGAAAACAATCCCTTCCCAAATGTCTCCAAAGTGGCTGACCATTTTGACCATGTTGTGGCCTTGGTTGGAATCGACCATGTGGGTTTAGGTTCTGATTTTGACGGGGTAGGGGACAGTCTTCCTACAGGATTGAAGGACGTATCGATGTATCCCAACCTGATTGCCGAGTTACTCAAGCGGGGATATTCCAAAGAGGATATAGAAAAAATCTGTTACAAAAATATTTTCAGGGTTTGGGATGCGGTGATTGCGGCAGCTAAGACCTGAAATAAAAAATAGGAGCCTGGAGCTCCTTTTTTTATTTCAATCTTTCCATCGTCACCACCGGAATATCCTTATTCCCCATTTGCTTCAATGGCTTGATTTCTGACTTAGGATATTCAAATCCATTGTCTGACAATTCCCAAAGCAAAGGCGCCAGATTTTGCACCGCAGCTTTGCAGCCTTGGACAATCGCTCCCATTTTCCCCGTCTGCTTGGATAATTTGGCTTCATTCTCGATTTCGAATGGTCCGGCAAAACCTTTTTCCTTCAGGATATTGACAAATGCTCTCCAATCCATGCTGTCACCCAAACCGAATCCCGGTAAAGTCGCCTCGTAATGGTGTCTGTCCCATTCATTTTGGCTAAATGGGATTCCTGCTTTTGCAGCCCATTCTGGTTTGATACGTTGCATCGGGTACATATTTCCCCAAAATGGATCTGAAATATTCCTCGTTGACTTGACATGGATACGTTTTAACCTTGTCATATCCGTGTGCCTGATGACTTCAACAGGGTCTGTGTTTTGCCAGATGTCATGCGAAGGATCGTAAATCTCCCCGTGGTTTTTGCTTGGAATCAGGTCGTACATGATTTTCCTAGCAGCCAAGACTCCCGTCAGGTTATTGTAAGTAGTCGAATACCCCGACGAGCGCCAACCTTCCATAGGACAGTTTTCATACAAAACCGTCACACCAAGGTCTTCCGCATATCGGATGATCGGAGAAAAGACTTTTTGGTATTCTTCGAGATTTTTCTCGAAACCGTTTTCCTGGATTCCCAATTCATGGTTGTATCCTACAAAAGTGCCGAGTTTGACATCATTCTCATCTCCGCCCATCAGGTAAGCCATTCGGATGAGTTTTAGCAGGTGGTTTTGGTTTT
>NZ_CDSBKL010000505.1:0-2565 GCF_977115555.1 Aquiflexum sp. | reverse complement strand
AAAAGGACATCACCAAAACAAAAATAAAAGATCCTATTCCGAAGATTTTCAATAATCTAATCAGTTCCGGTGATAGGGTGTCTTTGTTATATTTTGCCAAGGGAATAAACTTTATTGTTACACTATTTTGGAAGAGTAAGGAAATTGCAATATCAAATTCAAGCATTTGATCGCCTTGAATAACGCGATGGGTTCTAACATTATATCAATTTATTTCCATCTATATCAACCTTATATCATTTAATGTACATAAGAACCGGCATTGATATCAATCGTACACCCTGTGGCATGGTCCGCGAGACCTGAACATAATAAAGTCACCATCGGGGCAATATCCTTTGGTTCGGTAAGTTGGTTGAGCGCGATATCATTCAAAGCATAAGCTTCTCCATATTGGTCCATAAAATCCTGTGCCATGTCAGTCCTTGTAAATCCCGGCGCAATAATAAAAGCCTTGATTCCTTCTTTTCCATAATACCTGGCGATCGATCTGGTATAACTCACGATAGCGGCTTTGGATGCAGCGTAAGCCAGATAATCAGGCGTATCTCCTCTAAATGCCGCACGGGAAGAAATGTTTACAATCCTCCCGTTTTTATTTTGACGGGCATGCTCGATAAATTCCTTGCTGATAATGGCCAAGGCATGGATATTGACATCCATGGTTTTATGCCAGACATCCATCCATTCTGCGGTGGGAGCATTGTCTGGAATTCCGATTGCGATACCGGCATTGTTCACCACAGCATCGATTTTTCCATATGTTTTGATGAGTCCCGGAATCCACCCTTTGACAGATTCTAGTTCAGATAAGTCACAGGGTACAAGGTGGGAAGGGTTTGGTAAAGAATCTTGAAGTTTTTTTGCTTCAGTGATATTCTTGTTGAAATGAAGCAAAACCTCAGCTCCTGATTTTGAAAGTTGGGAGGCGATGGCTGCGCCTATACCACGGGAAGCTCCTGTGACAAGGATTCGATGGTTACTCAGGTCGATTTTCATAAAGGATAAAATTCTAATAATTGATTTCAAAATTTACGGTTTCCTGAGATACCAATTTGACTGTTTGAGTAAAATCAGGGTGCAAAGGATTGATCAAGAGGTTATGTTCATTGGGAAAAGAACTTGCAGGAATCCTTCCGGAGGGTATCTGTAAAGCAACAGATGCCATCTGTCTCGCCCAGTAATTTCCCAATTGCTGTGTGCTGATCGGATGTGGACGCCTTCTCCAATCTGAAGGCCAGTCAGAAGGTTCCAAATAAGGGATTTCCCCTGAGATATCCATGGTAACCAAGGACCATGATGCTCGGCTTACAGTGGGACCTTTGATGCTGAGCAATTCCAAAAAGTTAAGGGAAATTTGGTTGCAGGCATAAATCAAAGGTGTGCCATAAGGATTCCATCTACCTGCCCCCAACCCAAAACCCAAGGGACTTCTTCCGGGCAGATTTTCTATAAGTCGGTAGTATTTCAAAATGGAGATTACATAAAATTACCCCAAGACATAGCCTCCAATGCCTCCTCTACCAGTTCCAATCCATAAGGATCCCGCATCATATCAGCAGGAATCCGGTCTCCCAATGAAATATTTGAGGTGTGGAGCCATTCAGAAAACAATACCTCAGATCCAAAAATCCGGATTCCCTTAAATACTATTTTATCCATATCCATGATACTTTTGGTCAGCAATCGGGTCAGTATTTTGTCTTCTTTTTTCCAACGGGATAGTGTGCTTGGATCCACTTCCATTAGCTCTGACACATCATGCTGACTGTAACCCAAATAGTCAAATAACGGCTTGGTATCTGCAAAAGACATCGAGACCTCCATATAAGCACTTGGCTCCGCAACCTTATCACTTGGCGCTTTGAAAAAGTATTGGGAAGCAAATAAATCCGGCACATCGGATGTATCCCGATAACCTGAGAGTGTATAAGTGTAACTGATGGTCATAGCTGATCCATTGATATCCTCTTCAAAGATAATAAGATTTTGTTATTTGCAATAATATTATATTGCATTTGCAATAAATTTACAGAATCTTCTTAATATCTTCTGATTGTAGGTTACAGTTGATCCAACCGCTGTCGAGGTCAGCACCATACTTCTGATAGAAATTGATTGCAGGAGTATTCCAATCCAAAACCTGCCACATCATTCCGGTACAATTGGCTTCGATGCATTTCAGCATCGTACGGTCAAATAGCAATTTGCCCGCACCATTGCCTCTTTCAGACTCAGTCACCACTATATCTTCCAGGTAAAGCCGCTTCCCTTTCCAGGTACTGTAGCGGTAGTAAAATATGGAGATGCCAATGATCTCACCAGTGCTATTCTTTTCAGCTACAAAAAGTCCATAAATGGGATTCGGCCCGAATCCGTCTTCTTCCATCATTTCCAATGTGTTGGTTACTTGCTCAGGTGCTTTTTCGTAAAGTGCAAGTTCTTTGACCAGTTCCAAAACCCTTGGAAGGTCTTCTATTTTTCCTTTTCTGATGGTATACATGCTGGAAAATTACCAAAAAACACAAAGGCAAAAAATCAATTTATATATTTGGATCTATGGGG
>NZ_CDSBKL010000504.1:0-2580 GCF_977115555.1 Aquiflexum sp. | reverse complement strand
ATTATCAAACTTTAGGTGTAAATATTCCATAGGTCATTAAACCCTCCTACTACATAATCTGTCGACTTAGTATAATCATCTAGGCCTATTTTGAAAATATTTGAAACAATGGTGTTTACTATGATTACCACATACACCCAAAAAAATTGCTTGAGATAATAATAAAAATCAAATTCATTTTTAATTAGGGCGTAACCCACAAAAAACATCAACAAGCTGGTGATTATCTGAAGCGATATTTTGAAGGAATATTCTAAATCAACTGCAATAAAAAGCTGCAAAAGGACGTACACAGCAAAAAAGACGATATAAATATTTTTCTCAAATTTTATCCTTTTAATCAGAAGGAAATAAAAAAAAGAGGAATACAAAATAACTACTCTAATAATAGCTGTTATACCTCCAGGTTCAGACCAAAAAGCAAAAATATCAATGATGACATTAATTAATATCAACCAATAAAATAGCCTTGGATAACTCGGTTTCCACGGAGTAAGCTGAGCTTTTATGGGCATGAATTGCTTTGCGATATCAGAAACCATATTTGATTTTCCCTTACACCAGCCTAATCCCGGTCACACTTTTTACAAAGCCATACAACATCAAGAAATAAAATATCCCATTGATTGCAACTGCCCCTACTGCCCCCATCATACCAAACCCGAATGTCAAAACCAAGGTACTCAATATTGAAAAAACCAAAACCAAAAACGTCCTAATGATATTTTCTTTCAATTTTCCTGTCATAACCAGAATGGAACCTCCCCACGATATTAGTGCAAACGGGATAATGCCCGCCATTGACAATGCCAAATAACCAAGAGAACCTGCAAACTCAGGTTTGTAGAAATCTGTCAAGACTTTATAAAAAATCAATATACCTACAGCCTGGATCAAAATTATGGCAACATTGACATTTCTGATGTTTTTTAAAGTAATATAAAGCTCATCCATGGTATTTGAATTCCAATGTTTTCCAATAAGGGGGTTGATATTCTGCTGAAGAATTCCGGGGAATATATACAATGATTTTGCAAAGAAAATAAAGAAACTATAGACCCCAACTTCTGTATTGCTGATAAGGTAGCCGATGATTATGAGATCAAGTTTGTCATTTAGGATCGAGAACACCTCTGCTGTAAAGCTTTTCAATCCGAAAGACAGGTTGTTTTTGAGGTCTGAAAATTTAAAGTTAACTGTAAAAAGCTTTGAGAAGCTAAGAAGACAAAGAGCAAAAATAACCAGTTCAGAAACCAAAAAGGAAAAGTAAAGCCAATGTGAATCAATTGAATTTAAGGAAGCAAAAGTGATAAATCCAATAATGACCAACCACCGTAAAGATCGGATATTTGCAAATAACTTTTGGTTTCTGATTCCCGTGGCGTAGGCCATAAAGTTTTTGTTCCAATTGAACAATGGCAAGGATAAAGTAGAAATGAATACGCCAAAAGCAAGTTCCGGAGAGCTAAAGACAGTTGGAGAATATTTTGAAATGAAAAGGACTGCGCCAGAAAAAAGAAGCGTGCTGAAAGTGGTTATCGCAAAATTTGAAGAAAAAATAACAGGATGACTTTGGGTATCGCCTGTAGAAATTTTTTGAATCAGACTGTTATTGATACCCAATGAAAAAAAAGTAGACAGAATCAAATAAAACCCCAAAACCTGGTTAAAAACCCCAAGTGTAGCAGCACCAAACTGGTACCCGATAATCAGGTTGACCAAAAACCCGGAAATAATCAGAATCCCTTGGGAAGAAATCAACCATAAGGTATCAGTTGTAAACTTTTTGTCCTTAAAAATCCCAGAAAGCTTATTCTCCAATTTCAAAAGTCAATTTCTTTTATTCTTCTCGCCGGATTCCCTGCCCAAACTTCATTTGCCGGAATGTCTGAGATTACCACCGAACCTGCACCGATGATGCTGTTGTCTCCAATACTGATTCCCTGCTTGGCCACAGAACCTGCTCCAAACAATACTTTTCTGCCTAAACTGACATTCCCCGCCAAAGTGGCATTGGGTGCAACATGTGAAAAATCACCGATCAAACATTCATGTTCGATGATGGCGGCAGTATTGATAATCACTCCGCCTCCAATTTTTGCAAGTGAGTTGATGATTGCGTTTCTGCCAACAAAGGTTGAAAGGCCAATCGTCGCTTTTGAGGAAACCAAGGCTGTTTTATCTATGACAGCCAATTGGTTGAAACCTTTGCCAATAACAAAATTGACAACCTTTTCTCTGATATTGTTGTCTCCAATGCAAGGAAAAACATAATGTTGCTCCAAAATCTGACCGACATCCTCTGCCCTTTCACTGCCAAAAAACTCAAGGTGGTAGGGGTCCTCCACATTATAATCTTTGGCAAAATATCCCCCGACAACCAATCCTTGTTCCAGGATACTGTCCAAAACCACATAGGCGTGGCCGGAGTAACCGATGATGAAGATTTTTTTTTGTTGTGTCATTTTAATTTAAAGGGATATTTTTTTATTGAAATTGAAGAATTGAATTTCATTGTTTTTGGCGGAAGGCTAATTTTTGACTTGTGATTATCTCGGCCAAAAACCGGATTGCTTTTCC
>NZ_CDSBKL010000503.1:0-2586 GCF_977115555.1 Aquiflexum sp. | reverse complement strand
CACATTCCTCAGAAAGCTTGCAGAACTTACTCACAAGCGATTTGTGATTCTTGCGCCGACGGGAATTGCAGCCTTACATGCAAGGGGAGTTACCATTCATTCGCAGTTTCTACTTCCTTTTGGCACTTTTCTCCCTACCCGAGAACCTGAGGGAAACTTCAGTAGCAGCGGTAATTTCTTTACTCAGTTTACATTGGGCAGAAGACATCCTTTGAATATGGCCAGAAAAAAAGTCCTTAAGGCCGTAGATCTGCTCATTATCGATGAAGTCAGTATGCTCAGGGCAGACATCCTCGATGCGATTGATTACCGCATGCGAAGTGTCAAAAGAAACTTTGATGAGGCTTTCGGAGGCGTTCAGGTATTGATGATTGGGGATTTATTTCAGTTGCCACCTATAGTGAAAGACTACGAATGGCAGGTACTGAACAAATTTTACAAAAGCATGCATTTTTTTGAATCCCAAGCGATTCGCCAATCAGGAATGGTGTATCTGGAACTTGATAAAATCTTCAGACAAAAGGATGAGAAGTTCATTACTCTCCTTAATCATCTCCGAGACAATGAAGCCACGGCGTCTGACATCGCTTTTCTGAATACCTTTTACAAAAGTGAAGATGAAATCAAAAATCTACGGGATACCATTATCATCACCACACACAATTATAAAGCTGAAGAACACAACCAAAAGGAATTGGCAGCGCTAAAAACCAAATCCCATACCTTTGAGGCCATCATAGAAAAGGATTTTCCCGAAAGCCTTTATCCCATCCCAAAGATCCTTGAACTGAAGGAAGGCGCACAGATTATGTTTATAAAAAATGACACAAGTGGCTATTCAGAATATTTCAATGGGAAAATGGCCACCGTCAAAAAAATAGACGGTGATGAAATCACAGTAATTTTGGCGGACAGCAGGGTAGAATATACTTTGAGGAAAGAGGTTTGGGAAAACAAAAAATATGTCGTCAATGAGGATACCAAGGAATTGGAAGAAGATGTCATCGGGACATTTGAGCAGTATCCCATCAAGCTGGCTTGGGCGGTTACTGTGCATAAAAGCCAAGGACTGACCTTTGACAAAGCCATCATTGATGTCGGACAGGCATTTGCTCCGGGTCAAGTATATGTGGCCTTGAGTAGGCTCCGTGGATTGGAAGGACTTACTTTAAGGACCCGTATCCAATCTCATGTCATCAACAGTGACCGGGATGTGGTGAACTTTACCCAGACCACCCAAGACCAAGAACCTTTGGAGCGGCTGCTTTCCCTCCATCAAAAGAAGTACATGGCAAAACTTCTGGAAAGCACTTTTGATTTTGGAGAAATCCTACAAGCCATCACTACCTTCAACAAGGATTTTAGTGGGACTATGGAATTTGAAGACCCTGAAATGCAAAGAGCTATCCCAGAAATCTATGAAGGAATCCTTCAAGAAGGCGAAAATACCTACAAATTTCAAAGACAACTGCTTCAAATTTTACAGGTGAATGAGGAAGAAAAGTTACTCGACCGGCTGGAAAAAGGAAGTCAGTATTATGCAAAATTGCTAAAGGAAAGTCTCAGAAAGCTGTTGATACATAGCGGGGAAGTGGAGCGGTTTACCAGAAGCAAAAGCTATCTGGAAGGAATCTCGGAAATTGAATTGATGGTTTTTAAGAAACTGACAGAAGTAAAAAAGGTGACTTTTTTGATCCCTGCTATTCTTAATGGAGAAGAAATAGGAAAAATGGAAACGGTAAACCAAGAACTCATCAATCTTCGAATTTCCTTGGCGCAGGATGCCAAACAAGCTGCCAAGGAAAATCCAAAGTTCGCTTCTAACAAAACTGGTAGAAAAAAGAAGGGAAAAGGAGAGGCCAAACTCAAAAGAGAAAAAGGAGAAACATACGAAATCACTTATGAACTGAGCCAATCAGGGAAATCAATTGCTGAAATTGCGTCAGAACGTGGACTAGCAGAGTCTACTATAAGAGGTCATTTGGCCAAAGGGATTGCTGAGGGGAAAGTTTCGATCCATTCACATATGGGTGAAAAGGAAATCCGTGAAATCGGGGAGCTGATCAAATCCAAAAACGGGGATATTGTCTTGGTCCGTCAGGAATTCCCTGCAAAGTATGATTATGGGACCTTGAAAATGGTCGCAAATCATTTGGCAAAGTTAGAGAAGGAATAAATCCCTCACCGCCGACTTTCCTCTCCACAAATGTTCCATAGTAAGATTCCTTTGAAGTAGAAGATTCTTATTTTTTCTACCAACCCTGATTTCAAATTCTCAGTTTTTTTAGCACAAATCCGCCCCATCTGGGCGAAATCTTGGTAGCCCCATGCAAGGTGCTTGTCTGATTTTTTTACTCTCAATGATCCCTACGCACCGAAGCTCGGGGTAATAAAAAAAAAATAGATGTGATTGGTTTTTTGGAGCAAAAAGGTGAAATGTGGAATTGGGTTTACACCAAAAACAGGAAAGGCATCTTAAACATTTTGGCCGTATCGGCAAAAGCCCCATAGGGGCGAAATCTCGGTAGCCCCGGGCAAGGTGCTTCTGTGATTTTTATACTCTCACTGATCCAAATGCACCGCAGC
>NZ_CDSBKL010000502.1:0-2589 GCF_977115555.1 Aquiflexum sp. | reverse complement strand
GAATACGAAAAAGGATTTTCTATGCTCATGGACTTGATTGCCGTCAAGAATTCCATTTTTTCAGATGATACCAAAGAAAAGATTTTGGAAACTGAAATGAGATACCAAAAGGAACAGGATGAGGCGGTACTCAAGGCAGAACATGAAGCGGAACTAAAGCAACAACGCTTGATTAGGTACATGCTTGGTTTTGGAAGTTTAGGGCTACTTTTTGTCTTTGGTGGAATTTTTTATTTCTATCAAAAGAAAAAAGCCATCACGGTAGAATTGGACAAGGCCAATCTAAAAACTTCCTTGGCAAAAATGGAAAACCGGGCTTTGCGCAGCCAAATGAATCCTCATTTTATTTTCAATGCCCTCAACAGTATAGCTTACTATGTGCGAAATAACGAGGGAAAGGTTGCGGATGATTTTTTAGTGAAGTTTGCCAAACTGATGAGGAAGGTCTTGGAAAATAGTGAGAAGGGTGAAGTTTCATTGGCAGATGATCTCGAAACGCTCACACTTTACCTTCAATTGGAGCAGCTGCGGACCTTGAACAAGTTTAAATTCCAAATCTCCATTCATCCTGATATCGATCAGGAAGAGATTTTTGTACCGCCTTTGCTTTTACAGCCATTTGTCGAAAACAGCATTTGGCATGGCATCATGCCCAAAGACCAAAGTGGGGAGATTCAAATCAGGATATCAAAGAAAGAAGGGTTTTTGGAATGCATTGTCAGCGATGATGGTGTCGGAATCAGTCACACCCTCCAGTCTCAAATCAAAGATCCAGTGGCATCGGGACAATCAATGGGAACCCGGATTACCAAAGAGCGCCTGGATTTATTGGAAAAACAGGTGGGAAAAGCCGGGAGATTTGAATTGATTCCACTTGCACAAGGTACTATGGCAAAAATTTTTATCCCCTTGGCCCAAGACGAATTCCTTCCTTTAAACCTAACTTGATCTTTTCCATGATACCTACCTTGATCGTAGAAGATGAATTGCATGTCGCTGAAAGGCTTTCACAACTTATCCAAGAAAAGTATTTCGATGGCTTGAAATTGGTTGGTGTTGCATCTAATGTGGAGAAAGCCAATACACTTCTTTCAACATTCGGTCCAAAATTAGTTTTTTTAGACGTGGAGATCGGTCAGGAAAATGCCTTTGAATGGCTTAAAACCCTTAAGCAAATTGATTTTCACATCATTTTTACCACTGCCCATCACAAATATGCTGTAGATGCTTTCAAATGGTCAGCGATTGACTACTTGCTTAAACCAATCGATGAGGATGATTTGGCTGATGCGGTTAACAAATTTTTAAAATTCTTTCAGGCAGAAGAACAAGCCGAGAAAGTCCAAAACCTACTTCATAACATGTATTCCTTTAATCAGGCAAACAAAAGAGTGTGCATCAGTACAGGACAGGGATTGCTTTTTTTGCAGCAAAATGACATTATAAGATTTGAGAGTTCCGGCAATTATACTTACGTCTTTTTAAAAAACAAGCAAAAACTGTTGGTTTCCAAAACCCTAAAGGAATTCGATGACATACTAGGAGAATCCAGTTTTTATAGGGTTCACCAATCGCATCTGATCAATTTGGATTTTGTCAAGTATTTTGAACGTGGCAAGGGTGGTTACCTTGAGCTGACAGACGGGGCCAAAATAGAAGTCTCTGTCAGGAAAAAAGAAGGCTTTCTCGAAAAAATGATGAAAGGGTGGTAGATTGAATATTCTTGTTGAAATATAAATTTTTAAGAGAATTTCTGAATGATTTTGACTTTTGACAAAGAGATTCCCATCCAATAACCACACCTTTGCAGTCAAATATTATTTTTCAGAAATTCTCCTTGATATACAACATCACTTTTTCCATTTCCCTCCTTACTTCAGGGGCTTTGTTGAGGTAATTGTTATTCATAAAGGCAAAAGCATATACCTTTCCCGAATCTCCTTTGACATAGCCCACTAGGGCATGGTTGTTTGCTACGGTTCCCGTTTTGGCGAAAATATACGGGCTTCTTGCCTTGTAGTTGTTTTTCAACGTGCCGTTGATTCCTCCTTGTGGGAGCAATTGCATGAGTTCTTTCCTTGGAATTTCTTTTTCTATTTTGACCAAAAGGGAAACCATAGACCTCGGGGTTATCAGATTATGTCGGGAAAGACCCGAACCGTCTACCCATTTTGGATGGTCAGGGAGATCCCACAAGTAAGTCTTTTGGATATATTCTATCGCTCTTTCTGAATTCAGTTCCAAAAACTGTTTGTCAGACACCATCAAAAGCAGCTGCTCCGCAATGAAATTGTCGCTTTCCTGAAGCATCTCCTTCCAAAGTGGCTGGATTTTTCCACCATTAAAAACATGGTGTTCTTCGGGGAGACTGTCATTTACCGTCTTTACAGTTTTATTCAAAGTTTCTCCTGCAAGGGTTGCAAATAATTCCGGGGAAGTGAGAAAGGGGACTTCGGACTTGGTTTCTGTATAATTATTGGGATTGAAATAAAAGGTATTGGCATGTAGTTGTCTTTCTACCCCTTTATTTGATTTATCAAGATTGATAGCCACTTTACCAAAATAGGGGATATTGGTTTGAGGAACCCT
>NZ_CDSBKL010000501.1:0-2601 GCF_977115555.1 Aquiflexum sp. | reverse complement strand
AAGTGTGCACACAAAAATTTGCATTAACACACACATTGCTGAAGCTGCGGTATATTCTCAGCTGCTTTCCATGCATAAGAATGCCCTGTAAGTGCTGCTTCAGGTGTACCGGAGGGGGCTTCCTGTGGCCATACCAAGGGAGCAAACAGCGGTTCTGCTGCATCCCATCGGTTATCGTGGACAAAAAATTCCATGGCTAAAAAGTCCTCAAATTTTTCTTTGGAATGGTTCAGGTCACTGAAGTCAATACCCTTTCCCGCAGGATATCCTGAACAGATGGTCTCCCATGTTGGATTGGTTTGGAACAGGCAAGGTTTTCCCAAGGCGATGCTTTCGTATAGTTTGCTTGGGATTTTGGGACTGATACTTGGGACCTGATGGTAGGGAAGAAGGACGATATCCGTTTGCTCATAAGCATTCAGAATATCTGAATACGGAATCGGATTGTCGGAGACATGGATCTGGATTGACTTGTGGTCAGAAGCTGTCTTTTTAAGCTTTTCCCCAAATTTGGCCATCGGCACATGCCCGATGACTGTTAAACTTGCTTCGGGAAAATGGGTTTGGATGGATTTAAACCATTCGATTCCTTCTAAGATACCATAGACCTCAGTCAAAGTTCCCGAAAGGAGGAACCTGAGCTTGGTTTTAGATTGTAAATTAACCGATCGGATACCTGCTAAATCGCCATAATACTTATTTTCAAGGACTGTCTGCTTGTTGATTTTTGGGAATTCTTCCTGATATACTTTCTCCGCAAAAAAATAATGGTCAATGAAAGGCCTTGCGCAAGACTCAAGGAAGGTAACCGTTCTGATTGCCAATCCTTGTTTCCAACCAGCCATAGTTTTGTTTTGACTGAGGTTCAAAGCATAGTTTTCCTGCAAGTCATAGACCAATTTATATCCCAAAATCCATTTTCCCAAGACAGCCGCAGGCAACAACTCATAGGTGGTAATAATGACCAATTTGGGCTTGATTTGACTGATTCTTAGAAAGAACTTCCATCCAACCAGCAATCTGGAAACTCCGGTTCTTTTTCCACTATATACCGAATGGAATTTAATGTTTTTTTCATCAGATTCTTTTTTTGTAGAAAATCCTATGATGTTAATAAGGTATTTATTTGTTTCACGCATCGAAATCCCAAACCTGTAATATGACCTCGCATCTTTTAGCGGTTTAAGCACGGAGGCGATCACAATGTTGGTTTGAGGCATAGATGGATAAAATAAAGAAAGAAGGAAATCAAAAATATGGAATTATTGAAGTCAATTATCGAAAAAGCCTGGGAAAACAGGGAATTGTTAAAAGAAAAGGAAGTTGAAATTGCTATCAAAACAGTAATCTCTGAACTTGACAGTGGAGGTCTCCGTGTGGCAGAGCCTTTGGAAGATGGCTCTTGGCAGGTGAATGATTGGGTAAAAAAAGCAGTAATTCTATATTTTCCAATACAGAAAATGCATACCATCGAGGTAGGTCCTTTTGAATTCCATGATAAAATGGCATTGAAAACCAACTACGCCAAACAGGGTGTAAGGGTGGTGCCTCACGCTGTAGCAAGGTACGGTGCCTTCTTGGCAGGTGGCGTAATCATGATGCCTTCTTACGTAAATATTGGTGCCTATGTAGATAGTGGCACGATGGTTGATACATGGGCGACTGTTGGTTCTTGTGCCCAAATAGGTAAAAATGTCCACCTCAGTGGTGGTGTCGGCATTGGAGGGGTCTTAGAACCTGTTCAGGCTGCACCGGTTATCGTGGAAGACGGCGCTTTTATCGGGTCAAGAGCAATCATCGTTGAAGGAGTGAGGATAGGAAAAGAAGCCGTAATTGGGGCAGGGGTGACGCTGACAGCAAGTTCAAAGATCATTGATGTGACGGGCGCTGAACCTGTAGAATACAAAGGTTTTGTTCCTGCCAGGTCTGTAGTGATTCCGGGAACTTTGACAAAGAAATTTCCTGCAGGAGAATTTCAGGTTCCCTGTGCGTTGATCATCGGTCAAAGGAAAGCCTCCACTGATTTGAAAACCTCTCTCAACGATGCATTAAGAGAAAATAATGTAGCCGTTTAAAGATTACCATTACCAAAATGAAAGTAAAGTATTGGGTTTTTGCCTCCCTTATCGGCATGATTTTGTTGTCGTCCTGTTCAGAAAATATTTCTAAAGAAGGAGATACCTTGTTTAGCCAAGAAAAATACCAAGAGGCTATTGTGGAGTATGACGATGTCCTGAAAAACAACCCCAAGTACTTGAAAGGCCTCTACAACAGGGGAAGGGCTTATGAAGAACTAGGGGAATTTAAAAAAGCGGAGCAGGACTTCCTCGCTGCCTATGCCATAGACAGTAAAAATACCCAAGTGATGATGAGCCTTTCCAATATCTACCAAAAACAAAAAAACCATAACTCGGCCTTACTGTTTGCGGATTATGCAGTTCAGGTGCCCGGAGCTCCCGCCATGGCATTTTTCTTGAAAGGAAGGGCGCTCCATCAAATCGGCAATACAAAAGAGGCCATGAAGGAATACAGTACTGCCATCCAGATGGACAAGGATTTTGGCCAGGCTTATTATTACAGAGGGATGCTAAAATTTGCTAC
>NZ_CDSBKL010000500.1:0-2609 GCF_977115555.1 Aquiflexum sp. | reverse complement strand
TTCTGGAGTATTGTTAAAAAAGGCAAACATCTCATAGAAGTTTTTCTGAGAAATCGGATCGTACTTATGGTCATGGCACTGTGCACATTCCATGGTAATTCCCAATATTCCTTTGGTAAAAGTATTTGATTTGTCAAGAACATACTCGACCCTGTATTCCTCAGGAATGACCCCGCCTTCTTCTGTGTATTTATGGTTTCTGTTGAAGGCTGTAGCCAAAATCTGTTCCTTGGTAGCATTTGGCAACATGTCACCCGCAAGTTGCCAAGTCAAAAATTGATCGTAGGGAAGGTTTTTGTTAAAAGCATGGATCACCCAATCCCTGTAAGGCCATTGGGTCCGGATATTGTCATCTTGATAGCCATATGAATCTGAATACCTCGAAATATCCATCCAAAGGACAGCCATTTTTTCCCCAAAAGTAGGAAGGTTCATTATTTTGTCAACCGCCTTTTCATAGGCTTCGGGGCTGTCGTCTTTATCAAAATCGCTGATCATTTCAGGGGTGGGAGGAAGTCCTGTCAGGTCGAGACTAACCCTTTTGAGCAATTCATGCTTTTCAGCCTGATCGTTTGGTTCCAGCCCTAATTTGCTCATTTTGGCTAAGGTGAAATAATCTATTTCATTCTTTGGCCAATCTTTGTCTTTTACTTTTGGCAAAGTTCCTTTTTTTGGACTGACAAAAGCCCAATGAGGTTCATATTGTGCACCTTGTTCTATCCATTTCTTGATCAGGTCAATCTCGCTTTCTGTCAGTGAAAGGTTGGATTCAGGAGGTGGCATGAGTTCGTTGGGGTCAGCGCTGACTATCCTGTGGTAAAGTTCAGAACCTTCGATGTCGTTTGGAACAATGGCAAATTTTCCAGGGCTTTCCTTCAGGGCTGCAAATGCAGTCTCCGGAAGATCTAACCTTAAGCCAGCTTCCTGTTTGTTGGCGTCAGGTCCATGGCATGCAAAGCATTTGTCAGATAAAATAGGTCTGATATGAAAGTTATAGCTGAGCTGTTCTCCTTCCCCAAAGGAAATATCTGTAGAATTGTCTGGCTTACAGGCAACAAAGAAGTAAAGAAGGAGGACAAGAAAGAGACTGATGTACTTCATGGTTATCTTTGGCATTGGTATATTCAAGTCAGTAATTTCGTAAAAAAATCATTAAACTTCAATTTCTTATTCTAAATTTTTATAAATAGAAAGAATAATTGAATAAATTGAATCCGACTATTTTGTCTTGGAAATTCAACTTCTCTAATATCCTGAATTTTCTTTGATTTTTTCTTCCCTGTTTAAATTCTATCTTTAACCCAAGAATAAATTTTTAAACATGAGTGAATTACCAGCCAAGCCATTGAAAAGTTGGGTAACTGTCCCAAAAAATTCAGATTTCAGTATTTATAACCTACCCTTTGGAATATTTCAGACCAAAAGGATTTCTCCACGGGCAGGTATTGCAATAGGAGATAAAATTGTTGATTTAGCAGTTTTGCATGAAGAAGGTTTTTTTTCTGAAATGACCCAAATTCCTCACGGCATCTTCTTAAAGGATACATTGAACGAGTTTATTGCTTTAGGCAAAGCCACTACTAAAAGGGTCAGGGAAAAAGTCCAAGAACTTCTCAAAGAAGAAAACGGCGCCCTTCGTGACCACCAAAGCAGGGGAAAATCGATGGTTAGCAGAACCGAGGCGCAAATGCTGATGCCTGTGAAAATATGCGACTATACGGACTTTTATAGCAGCCTCGAACATGCGACCAATGTCGGTAAAATGTTTCGTGATCCTGAAAATGCCTTGTTGCCAAATTGGAAACACCTACCCGTTGGCTATCATGGGAGAGCTTCTTCGATTGTGCCTTCAGGCACGCCAATCTTCAGACCCAAAGGTCAGTTCAAAGATCCAAATATGGAAGTTCCTGAATTTGGACCTAGCAGAAGATTGGATTTTGAATTGGAAATGGCTTTTATCATCGGTAAACCCACCAAGATGGGAGACAGTGTCAGCACTGAAGATGCCGAAGATTATATATTTGGGATGGTGCTGTTCAACGATTGGTCGGCACGTGATATCCAAGCTTGGGAATATGTGCCTTTGGGCCCTTTCCTTGGTAAAAATTTCGCATCAAGCATCTCTCCTTGGATAGTGACCTTGGAAGCATTAGAGCCATTTAGGGTAGCAGGGCCAAAGCAGGAACCGGAAGTACTGCCTTATCTTCAATATAAAACTGACCATGCTTTTGATATCAAACTTGAAGTTTTGATCCAACCGGAAGGTCTCAAAGCCACCAAGGTTTGTACTTCCAATTTCAAGTACATGTATTGGAATATCGCCCAACAGCTTGCGCACCACACGATTAACGGCTGTAATATCAATGTTGGTGATCTGATGGCTTCCGGTACGATTTCAGGCCCAACTGAAGACAGTTATGGGTCGATGCTAGAACTTTCTTGGAAAGGAACAAAACCTATATTATTGGAAGAAGGAGGCGAACGCAAATTTATTGAAGATGGGGATTCGGTGATTATGAAAGGTTTTGCAGAAAAAGACGGGATAAGGGTAGGGTTTGGGGAAGTGGAAGGCAAGATTCTTCCTGCAAAATAAATCATTGAATGATTCA
>NZ_CDSBKL010000499.1:0-2617 GCF_977115555.1 Aquiflexum sp. | reverse complement strand
GTCCATCCATGGCAGCAGTCCTTTTGTCTTTTCCCTGATCCAAATGGCGCTGAATGTTTTCCAAAACCACCGTGGCATCATCCACTAGGATACCAATGATTAGGGACATGGCCAGTAAAGTCATCAGATTCAGTGTATATCCCAATATCCACATGACAGCGAAAGCTGTGACAAGGGAAGTTGGGATGGCGACCAAAACAATTAGTGAATTTCTGAAGCTTCTCAGGAAAATCAGCATGACCAGAGACACGAGAATTACTGCAAGGATAAGGTCAAAAACCACTGAATTGACGGCGGCGATCGTGTTGTCAGTACTGTCGTCGGCGATGGTGAATTTTATCCCGGAACTGGAATTTGTTTCCTCTATCAGTGCCAAACGTTCTCTTACTGCACGGGAGACATCTACGGCGTTGGCATCACCCTGTTTTTTTAGCATCAGACCAACACCTTCCTTGCCATTGTAGCGGCTGATGGAGCTGATTTCTCTAATTCCGTTTTTCACTACAGCGATATCCCTTACATAGACCGGACTGCCCTTGACCGGCATAGCGACCTGCACCGATCCAATATCCTCCAACGAATTGAATTTGCCCAAAAGTCTGACAGCGCTCTGTTCGGTGACAGTCTGGACTTTTCCCGCAGGGACATCGAGTCCGGATCTGTTGATGGCTTCTACAACTTGAAGCAGTGAGATTTTGTACTGTCTGAGTTTGTTTTGGTCCACGTTGACCTGGACTTCCCGCTGTTCGCCGCCGAGGATGGTGATTTCGGCGACTCCTTTGAGTTGCTGTATCTGCGGGATAAAATCATCGATCATTTTTTGGTAAAACTCAGGACCGTTGATTTGGCTTGTCGCGGTGATGGACATGATGGGAAGGTCATTTGGGGAGACCTTGCTCATTTCGGGGGAAAGTACTTCCTTGGGAAGGTCCTGCGAAATATTATCAATGTACCGCTGTGCGTCCATCATGGTTTGGTCCAAGTTGACACCGTATTTCATATTGGCGATCACGACAGAGGCATTTGGGAGAGATTTGGTTACCAAATAATCTACGCCTTCCAGATTGGATAGTGCATCTTCGATTTTTTTCGAAACCGAATTTTCGACCTCCTCAGGTTCAGCACCGGGATAGACCGTCTTGATGACGACTACCGGCTGGTTGAAGTCCGGCATCAATTCGTAAGAAAGATTGGTGAAGCCGATATATCGCAAGAGGATGAAAACAGTGAACAGGACAATGATCAAAGAAGGCCTGTTGATGGATATGGATGTGATATTCATGGCGGAGTGGTTAAAAGATAGGAGTGAGGTTGGCACCTTCAAAGACATTGATCACACCACCGAAGACGAGGGTATCACCTTCCTGAAGCCGGGAATCTACCAGGACTTTGTCCTGGATTCGTTTGCTGATGGAGATCGTGGTGAGCTGTGCCTTTCCGTTTTTGATCAGATAAACTTTGGGTTCGAGGTCCGATCCCACGATGGCTGATGAGGGTATCAGTATTCCGTTTTGCATGCTCGGGTCTGATATAGATACTTCCCCCAAAAATCCTGCTCTGATCTTGAGGTCATTGCTGTTGCTGACTTTGAGTTCGACAGGAAAACTATTTCCCAGATTGCTTTTGAAGCCCACCATGGATACTTTTCCTGTGGTCTTCATATTGATCACTGGGACCAAGATGGCGACGGTCTGACCATTTTGGAACAGGCTTAGGTCTTGCTCCGATACCTGTATCAAAAGACTCAGGTCTTTTAGGTTGGATACCTGAACCAAAGGCTTGCCGGGAGCTGCAAAGTCTCCCACTTCGGTCATTTTTGCAGTTACAATCCCATCGAAAGGAGCTCGGATGCTTGTTTTTTTGATTTGCTCCTGAAGGGATTGGTGTTGGACTGTGGCGGATTTGAGGGCCATTTCGGTTTTTTCAAGTTGGATTCCCTGGATGGCATCATTTTCTACCAATATTTTGTAGCGTTTCAAATCCGATTCAAGCCCTTCTATCTGGACTTCAATTGCTTTTTGTTGCCATACCAGCATGGTATTGTCCAGCTGTACCAATACTTGGCCTTTTCGGACAGGGTCGCCGTTTTCTACCATGACGGTATTGACTTTTCCCTGCAATTCTGCACTGAGGTTGGATTCTTTTTGGGCCTGAAATGCACCCGTGAAAGCAAATTCCTGCTGCACAGATTCTTTGGTCAGCTTTTGGGCCATCACATTGATATTTTGGTCCCTGTTGTAGTGAAAGACCCTTTCCGTAGCTGTTTGCTTGTTAGAAAAAAGTTTGAACCCTATCGCTGCGACGATAGCCAAAGGGATGAGGATATAGAGTAGCTTTTTCATGGTTTCTCTTTCAGTTGAGGAGTGTTCCGTTAAGTTTTTTGATTTCAAGGGTGGCAGTGAGGTATTCGATCATGGCCGAGAGGTATTGCTGCTGACTTTCTCTGAGGGCATTGTCAGCCAATAGTACTTCTGTCAGGCTGGCGATTCCCTCACGCAGCTGGAGCAAGGTCCGCTTATAGACTGACTCGGCTAATGCGATCTGCGAAAGGTTGGTTTGGAGTTGCTGTTCTGCTTGTTCCTGTTTTAGTTGGGCATTTTGGCTGAGGACAAGGGTC
>NZ_CDSBKL010000498.1:0-2632 GCF_977115555.1 Aquiflexum sp. | reverse complement strand
TTATTTTTCCTACCAATAAGAAACCAATTTCCTTTTTTTTGCATTTACAGACCTGAAAGTAATAATCAAAAATAACCTTTATGGAAAAGCCGGATTTCAACGTAGAAGAAGTCAATAAAATCATCCGTGGACGCAGGTCCATGTTTTTTGCCCAATTCAAAGAAAATGATCCAGTAGATGATGCGGTCATCGAGGAAATATTGGAAAATGCCACTTGGGCCCCTACCCACAAATTAACTGAACCTTGGAGTTTCATAGTCTTTTCAGGTGAGGGAAGACAGAAATTTGCGGACTACCAATCTGAATTATACAAAGAAAGGTCCACCAAAAATGGCAATTTCAATGAAGCCGCCTACATGAGGTTCAAAGAAAATCCTTTGAAAGCCTCCCATATAATCGCCATCAAAATGAAACATGATCCAAAGGCAGGTCTTCCAGTGATGGAGGAAATCGCTGCGGTAGCCATGGCAGTCCAAAACATGTATCTGACTGCCTCCTCTCATGGATTGGCTGCATTTTGGGGTACCGGCGGGCCTACGTTTTGGCCGGAAGCCAAGCCTTGGTTTGGCTTGGAAGAGGATGACATGTTGATGGGATTTTTCTACATTGCTAAGCCTGCCACCGAAAATTGGCCAATTGGAAAAAGAAAACCGGCCTCAGAAAAAACTGAATGGGTTAGGTAAAATTCAGTATTGAGAAGTCAAGGGTTTATAGAAAAAAGGTTAATGGTAAGAGGTAAAAAGTAAAAAAGTGGGAGACCCTTTACTTTTTACCTCTAACTTTTTTTTACCTTGGAGTATCACATCCCTCTGTATGCCGGAGGTTCAATTCCATTGGCGCGGATGTAAGAAATAGCAGCACCACGGTGATGAGTAGTGTGGTCATCCATCAAGCCAATCACCTGACGTCTTGATCCGGTTCCCCCAAATATTTCGACTACTTCAGCCAATTCTGCCTCACTGAGTTTGCCTACCGTCGTTTTGGCATAAGCATAACAGTTTTCGACAAAAGCCTTCAATTCTGCTTTTGTGGCAGGCTTGGCATCAGCAGCAAAACTCGGAGCTTCACCCTTCAAAAACCTTGAACCAATCATGACCATTACTCCTGAAAGATGGGTGATCTGCTCGTTGAAACTCATTGCTCCGGCATCAGGCTTATAATCTAAAAGATTATCAGGCATTTTGTCTACAACTTCAAGCGTATACTGCTTACTATTGTCCCATTTGGCTACAAATTCTCCAATTGTAGTTTGTGCTAAGGAGATATTCTGCACGCAGATGATTGCGAAGAATACCATCACTGTCTTGATAATTGTTTTTCTGGCTTTCATAAAAATTTGATTTATTGGTTGTTCTATAAATATCTGTTTTTAACCCTGCTAATCAAACCATTTTGATAAATTTGAGGCATGATAAAAAGAAATTTTATTTCATTGATTCTGATTTTTATTCTTGGAAGTTGCGGGTCGGATTACCTTCCGAAGCCAAAAGGATATAACCGCATCGATCTTCCGGAAAGGGAATTCACAGCTTTAAAAAATGATGTTCCTTATTCTTTTGAGCATTCGGTCCACGCCAAGGTGGAACCAGACTCATTTAATCTAGCCGAAAAATCCTGGATCAACCTAAATTATGAATCCTTGGGCGGAAAAGTCCACTTGACTTACTTAGCGTTAAACACAGAAGGTAAAGACATCAAAACAGTCGTCAACGACGCTATCAATCTTACCGCAAAGCATCAGATCAAGGCCTATGGGATTGAGGAATCCATGATGCTGACGCCGAAAGGCTATACCGGAGTGGTGGCTGAACTCTCAGGTGAAGTGCCTACACAGTTTCAGTTTTTTGTCACTGATTCAACCAAAAATTTCCTGAGAGGAGCTTTGTATTTTAATACCGCCATGAAAAATGATTCTCTTTCACCTTCCATTGAATACATCAAAGTGGATATGATCCACCTGATCAATACCCTGGAATTCAAAAAATAAAACCATCCAATTCCCTTTTGAAGAATAGATGGTTTCTTTCACTTTCAAAGAAGGTTTTTTAGAAAGTCAATTTTTTCCAACTCTTGATAATGATGGCTCCACCGACGATGGCTACAACAGTTGCTATGCTTGCAGGTACTGCATTTCCGTAGATCCAGAATCCAACAGCAAACAAAGCAGAATACACCATCACTGAACCTACCAGCATCAAGCCGATTTCCATTGGCAACTGCCCCTGTTCCTGCTTTTCATTGGGGTACCTGTCCAATAGCTTTTTCCATCCATAAGAAGCCGGTCTTACTTTCCTATAGAATGAAAGCAAGATTTCATCCTTTTCAGGCTTGGTGAATAATGTCACCAATACCCAACCCACCGTGGTAATTCCAACGCCATAAAGCAATTTGAGGTATGCTTGGTTTTCAGGGATCAAAATCCATCCAACTTTGGGATTGATTACCTCAAAGAAGATGGCTACAATAAATGAAATCAACATGGCAAAAATCTCTGTGTAGGCATTGATTCTCCACCAAAACCATCTGAGGATGAATATCAAACCTGTTCCTGCTCCAATTTGAAGCAAAATATTGAAAGCTTCCAAAGCATTGGAAAGTGCCAAAGCAAGGATTGCTGCAAAAACCATCAACA
>NZ_CDSBKL010000497.1:0-2638 GCF_977115555.1 Aquiflexum sp. | reverse complement strand
ACTTTCTTCCTCATTTTCCTACTTTCAATCTGGGAACCGATCTCCCAATTGCCCACCGAACCGATCTGGTTTGTGGTTTATTCCTTTGCCTCAGGGTTTGCTTTTAATTTTACCCAAATCTATTTTTATCGGAAAATGGGTTGGTTGTTTTCCCTATTCTGCCGAATGGGATTGTACTTTGTTTGGCACGTTTTGTTGGGGATTTGGATTGAGTTTTTTGTGATCTGATCTGAGAGATCCGGGTTTTTCTTTACCCGTTTACCAAAGGTTTCACTTTCGTTCCGATGATCTCAATGGCTTTAAGCAATTGGGAATGGCTCAGGTTGGCATTGTCCATCTGGAAAGAAACCCTGGATAGGCCACCCAAAGACTCACTGTGTCTCAGGATTTTTTCCGCTACTTCTTCGGGATTTCCTACAAGGTAGGCCCCTCTTGGGCCTCGTTGTGCTTCAAATCTTGAAAAAGTGACCGGAGGCCAACCGCGTTCTTTTCCGATTCTTGTAAATGTCTCTGCGTAGCCGGGATAATATTCTTCTATTGCTTTTTCTGTAGTATCCGAAACGTACCCCAAAGAATGCAGACCGACCTTTAGTCTTTCAGGACTGTGACCCGCCCTTCTTCCGGCTTCTCTATACAAGTCAACCAATGGACTGAAGCGGTGCGTTTCCCCACCTATCACTGCGACCATCAATGGCAGGCCCAAAGTTCCGGCCCTGACAAATGATTCCGGTGTACCGCCTACTCCCAACCAAACAGGAAATGGATCCTGCAATGGTCTTGGATAAATGGCCTGCTGATGCAAAGCAGGTCTGAATTTTCCTGACCAAGTCACGGATTCATTGTCCCGGATTTTGAGAAGGAGGTCAAGCTTTTCTGAAAATAGCGCATCATAATCCTTGAGATTCAATCCAAAAAGCGGAAATGCTTCCGTGAAAGAACCTCTTCCGACGACCATTTCTGCACGGCCTTTGGAGATCAGGTCCAAGGTGGCAAAATTTTGAAAAACACGGACAGGATCGGCAGCGCTGAGGACAGTGAGTGCGCTGTTAAGTTTGATGTTTTTTGTTTGCGCAGGAGCGGCAGCGAGTATGATGGAAGGGGCGGAGTCCAAAAATTCCTTTCTGTGGTGTTCTCCGATGCCAAACACATCCAATCCGACTTGGTCTGCTAGTTGGATTCTCTCCAGCAATTCTGCCAAAGCCTGTGCGCTGTTTCTTGACTGATCGATTCCTTCTCCGATTGCAGCCGCTGCAAAACTGTCAATGCCTATTTCCATAAAAGTATTTTCCTTTTGGTGATGACCAAGGATTACCACTTCATGATCAATGCTGTCAGGTAAACAACATACAGACCCAAAAGAATTCCACCTTCCCATCTTTCGAGCTTTCTTCCCTTTCCGGTAAAGAGAAAAAGGAACAACAACAGACCTGCAAGGATATTCATGTAAATGTCGATGAAGTTTGGTTCAGAGATGCCGACAGGGTTGACGATGGATGAAATCCCCAACACAAAAAAGATGTTGAAAATATTCGATCCCACCACATTGCCGATGGCGATGTCTACCTTTTTCTTTCTTACGGCAGCTATCGACGTGGCGAGTTCCGGTAGGGATGTTCCTACTGAGACGATGGTCAATCCAATCAATCTTTGAGACAATCCAAATTCAACTGCCAAAGAAACTGCATTGTCCACAATCAATTTTCCTCCCAAAACAAGACCTGCAAGTCCAATGATGATCCAAAGAATAGCCCCGCCTGTGGTAAACCTGCCTATTTCCATAGATTCAGTAATTCCGCCCGGCTGCTTGGAAACCATAATGTTGTAAACCAGAAAGACGCTGAAAAACAACAACAAAATCAAACCATCACCATAGGAAATCAGATTTGTGGCTCCGTCGTTGAAAAGAAAATCATTTGCAACAATATACACTGTCAAAGCTGCCAAAAAACTAAGGGGTATTTCTATCCATGTGGTATTCGATTTTACAGTCAAAGGATATACTAAAGAGGATATTCCCAAGATAGCAAGCACGTTAAAAATATTGCTCCCCAAAACATTACCCATCACCATTTGAGAAGACTTATTCATGGAAGCAAATACATTGACTACCAATTCAGGAGCGGAAGTTCCAAAAGCAACTATGGTCAGGCCGATGACGATATTTGGAATTCCAAAATTTGCAGCGAGTCCAGAGGCTGCATCTACCAGTTTATCGGCACCATAGATCAGAACGACAAATCCAACCAATAATAAGACTATAGATAAAATCATAGGGATAGAATTTTGAGGAAAGATATGCTGTATTTACATTATCTTTCTTTAGAGACGAGAATTATTTTTTTATACAAAAATTAGCAGGTTATTTGTATTATCAAAATTGAAATCATCATTTTGATTTGGATCAAGGGATTTATGAAAATCCGTATTAAGAAAATCATTTCTGTTTTTTTGGTTGCTGTTATCGGGTTTACCGGTATTGGAAGCCAATATTTTTTTGAATATGCAGAAGAGTTTTGGGATAAGGAATCCCATGTTTTTTCCCATTCAGATTTTGATTCAAAGTTTGTTCAGGCTCTTGAATTTTCTTCGCCAAATATCAATGTTCCGATATTTAAGGCCTTAGATACTGTTTCTGATT
>NZ_CDSBKL010000496.1:0-2639 GCF_977115555.1 Aquiflexum sp. | reverse complement strand
CATCTTTAGCCCAATGGACATGGATATTATTTGCTTTGGCGTTCTTTTCAAATTCCTCCAAATAGCTACCCAAATTGGCCAAAACATTGTCTTTGATCTGTGAAGCAAGGGTACGGAGTTGCTCCCACTCGGGTACGGATTTGCTTATTTTATCGCGCTTATCACGGACAAACCACAGCGTCTCATCATGCCATTTGGACTTGGCCTGATCTTCCAAAAATGCTGCTGCCTGTATCGGATGGCTCATGTGATGGCTTCGTTTAGGATTTCGGCGATATGCTTAAACCGGATCGGATTTCCGTTTCGTTTGGCGATTCCCTGCAAATGCATGATGCAGGACATGTCGCCTCCGGTCAGGATTTCGACTTTGTGTGCTTGGTGGTCGGCCAACCTGTCTTTGCCCATTTGGATGGAAAGGGCTTCTTCGCTTACCGCAAATGTGCCTCCAAAACCACAGCATTCATCTTTCCTTTCCAATTCCACCCATTCCAATCCTTCCAGATTGGACATCAGTTGTTTGGCTTTATTGAAGGATGGCTGATTCAGTTCACTTGAAGAAGAAAGCCTCAAACCCCGTTGCCCATGACAGGAGGCATGGAAGCCGACTCTGTGGGGAAAGCTTCCTTGGATGTTCTCGATTTTCAGTATATCTGTCAAGAATTCTGTCAGTTCAAAAATCTTGTCATGGAGTTCGGATTGTTCTTTTTCCATTCCTGAGATGGCAGGCGCATGTTCTTTGATGTGCAGGACACAGCTACCTGATGGGGCCACGACATAATCAAAGTCTTTGAAAATCCTGATAAAATGCTTGGTCGTGGCAATTGTATCCCGTTCATAGCCCGCGTTGGCCATGGGCTGCCCGCAACAGGTCTGACCCATGGGATAGGTCACCTGACAACCCAATTTCTCCAGTAATTCCAAAGTCGCAATTGCAACCTTGGGATAAAACTGATCGACGTAGCAGGGGATGAAGAGGCCTATATTTTTTTTATTCTCGGGCATTTTATCAATTAGGTATTAATGGATACTGAGTTATAGATTGATATTTTGGTGAAGTAATTGAGGTGTATTTAGTGCTCAATAATGTCTGTTAATATCCATAAATATCAATAAGTATCCACCAATATCATTTAAAACAATTTTGTTTCTCAATCTCAAAAAAAGGAAGGAAGGAAATATCCTGTAGTGTAGGGGTTTCGAATTGATCCATAAAGAAAGATGGGTTTTTTCTATTGCAAAATATCATATCCCAACAAATTCCTGGAAGTCGTTTTTAGTAATTACAGCTGTTTGATGCTGCGGATAAGCATCAAGGAAAGAGGTCGGGAACTTGACTTTTTGTTCTTTCCATTTGAATTCATAAGCATGTAAGATGCCATCCTCTTCTTCAATATAATCTATCTCGGCCTTGTCATGGGTTCTCCAAAAATAAGTATTGACAAATCTTCCGTTGTATTGGTTTTGTTTCAATCTTTCTGAGATCAAGAAATTTTCCCACAATGCCCCTTTGTCTTGACGCATTTCTGGAAGGGAAAAATTACTGATGAGTACATTTCTGATCCCGTTGTCATAGAAATAATACTTTTTACTTTTTTTGATTTCATTTCGGAGGTTTCGGCTAAATGCAGGAAGCTTGAAAATGACAAAGGCTTTTTCCAACAGATCAAGGTATTTTTCTACTGTCAGGGTATCGATATTGCCGATGGTTTGAGCCAATTCATTGTAGCTCACTTCACTGCCAACCTGAAATGCCAATGCACGCAAAAGTTTGTCAATGTGGCTTGGTTTTCGGACACTATCCAGCTGCAAAACATCTTTGTAAAGATAGCTTTGGGCGATTTCTACCAGGATTTCTTTTTCATTTCCGGGGTTGTTGACTACTTCCGGGTAGAATCCATAGATCAACCGTGTGTCCAATAGTCTCTTCCCTTCTAAAAGGGAAGTGTGGTTCACCGTTTCCCTGAAGCTGATTGGAAATAGATGGAATGTTTTTTTTCTACCGGTCAGCGGTTCAGCGGTTTGGTTTTGAAGGTCAAAGGCAGAAGAACCTGTGGCGATAATCTGTATGTCCGGTCTATTGTCAAAAATGAGCTTCAGTTTTTTGCCAATGTTAGGAATCTGTTGTGCTTCATCAATAATGACCAATTTATTGTTTGCTCCGATCAGCTGAATCAATTGGGTACTGGTGTTGGCAGAGGAGAATGCTTCCAAAATATCAGCTTCATCAGCATTGAACCAAACCGATGGTATATCCAATTGCCTTACTGTTTCTTTGAGGAGTGTGGTTTTTCCTACCTGTCTTGGACCTAGGAGTAATAAGATTTTACCCTTGAAACAGGAAGAAACGAGCTTTTCCAGAAGTGTCCTTTGAATCATGTTTCCTTTTTTTATATTCAAACATACGGAATATTTAGATCGTAATCGAAAAAATACGCCTAATTTTTCGACTACGATCTAAATATTGGGCCTAAAATTTCGATTACGATCTGAAAAATCGTTGGAATGCTGTACGAAATCTTTCTCAGAAAAAACAACCTAAACTTATTTTAGATCGTTAACATCTTATCCAAGCACTTTTCAACCATTTATTTTCCCAAGACCATGGCAACAATAACCCAAAAACTATCGCTGGCATTTGT
>NZ_CDSBKL010000495.1:0-2642 GCF_977115555.1 Aquiflexum sp. | reverse complement strand
AACTGTACAGATAACATTATAATGTGATTTTTTATGCAAAGTAGTAGGTTGAATTTAAAAAATCAAAATAAATAGCAATATAATGTGATTTATTTTGACAACAACTTGAGGAAGAGAAATAATCCATTATAATCACAGTATAGTGTGATTTAATTGAATGCTATTACAAGTGTTTCCTTTTTCCTATTGAAATATTTATCAGTTTTCAAAACTCCACCCTATAACTCAATATCGGAATCAGCGGTGATTGATAGGCTGTTTTGATTTCGCCTTCCATAGGTTCAAAGTAGCTACCAAAGACATTGGCCCTATTGGTGATATTTTGGATGTCTAGAGCAAGGGTTCTGGTTGATTTTGGACGGTTGCGCTTAAGACTTAGCCGTAGATCAGTTCTGAAATAGGCGGGATTTTGAACTGTAAATGCCAATTCCTCAAGATAGACAGTTTCCCCGGCCGCTTGGGAAGCTTCTAGGTCGATCGGGGTATTCCAAAGGCCACCGCCGTAGATAGTCCTAAGGTTCATGCCAAAAACACGGTTCTTTTTCCAGGTATATTCTTTGCCGGCGGTGATGGCGAGGTTTGCCCTGCCGTTGAACCTGGTGTTTCTCCATTTGTTTTCCTCAGTTTTGTATAGGGAATTATAAACTGAACCGGAGATCAGAAAGTAAAGCCCTTTGTGCGTAAACTGCTCCAAAGTGAATTCCGCACCGTAGTTTTTACCAAATCCATTGTTGACTAAAGGCTCGGTCATGAATGACCATTGTTGGTTGATGATCGAATAGGTCTGATCGGATCCGGGTTTGACGGGAATGTCAAACAAATGCTGGTAGTAGGTTTCCACTTTCATCCGTAGATATGGATTCAGTGACCTGTCATAGGCTAGTACAATGTGGTGGGATTTGCTCAGACCCAAATCCTTGTTCGGTAATATGATTTCTCCGGCTTCCTCTTTTTGTGCAAAATAGGTACCCAAGGGCTGAATCTGACTGTGGAGTCCATATCCTACACTGATGCTTTGCTTTTCATCGAGTTTGTATGAAGCGCTCAATCTCGGTTCCAAAGAATTAGAGTTGTTAAGCAGAAGTTGAAGGTAATGAATTCCGAAATTGAAACTGAGACGCTCGGTTGCCTTGAGATTTAATTGGGAAAAAGCCTGAACGCTCTGTGTACTTCCTTTGGAATCTATGGATGTAACCATCTGACCGAGGTTTTCATCAAATCCCCTTTCTTTGAGATTGTATTGGAGTTGGTTAAGGAAAATACCGCTTCTCAGGTTGTGTTTTGCAGATAGCTTGGTGTTCAAGACCGAGCTGAAGGTCACTTTCGTTTGGGAAAAATTTTCAAAATACCATTCCTCGTTTTGGTATTGCTCGTTGAGGCGGTCTCCTTTGTCACCGATGCCATTTCCGGAGGCAAGGATAGTGGTCTGCAGGAAATTTGATTTGTTGATCATGTAGGCGTGTTTGATGCCTATTGCGCCTGTATTGGAGAAAAAGGTGGAATTCATCCTGTCAAATTCTCCTGTCCAAGTCAGGGAATCTTTTTCAGCTTCGCTGTTTTGATTGCTCAATCCCCCAAAACCAAATACTGAAACGGCACTTTTTTCTCCGGTGGGCAGGTAAAAGTTGAAAGACAGGTCCTGAAAATCCGTTACGAAATCTCCTAAAGGAACACCGATTTTGGAAAGCAAAGAAAGTGTGGAATAGCGGTAGTTGACGAGATAGGAACCTTTGTAGTTTTTGGCAATAGGACCTTCTGCAGAAATGTCGGTTCCCAAAAATCCGGCCTGAATGGTGAATTCCCTCTTTTCATTGTTTCCTTTTCGAAGGTTCAGGTCAAATGCTCCTGAAAGTGCATTTCCATATTCTGCGGGAAAAGCCCCTGTAATAAAATCTGAGTTGGCCAATAACTGTGCGCTGAGAATGGAAATACCGCCCCCTGCTGTGCCGGGGTTGACGAAGTGGTTTGGGTTTGGAATATCAATCCCTTCCATTCTCCAAAGCAATCCATTCGGACTGTTGCCCCGGATGGAGATGTTGTTATTGCCATCATCCGAACTGACAACTCCCGCATAAGATGCCGCCATCCTTCCTGGGTCATTGACCGCCGCTGCAAATTTTCTGGTTTCCTCTACGGAAAAAGTCCTTCCGCTGACAGCTATCATGTCATTGACAGTCCGGTCTTTTTCAGATGCTGTAACAACAACTTCTTGGATCTGATTGAAATCCTCCTCCAAATTCAGGTCTAGCACGACTTCCTTGCCGGAATTGACCTGAATCTGTGGAAGGATCAAATCCCGATAACCTACAAAACTGACTCTCAGCGATTGCGTACCGACGGGAACTTGCAGGATTTTGAAATACCCCTCGTTGTCAGTCACAGTTCCGATCAGCGGATCAGTACCCAACAACATGACTGTGGCACCGGGCATGGGAAATTTGGTTACCTGATCTACGACTTTTCCCCGGATGGTTTGGGTCAAAGTCTGGGCATGTAGCGAATTGAGCCCGAATAAAAAAATCAGGGCCATGATTTTTGTGAATGATTTCATAAAGTTGGTTTTTAGTTGTTCTGCTTCTCCAGAAGCAGGAAAGAGAGAATCGATACTTTGCTATCCTGCTTCTCCAGAAGCAGGATAACCT
>NZ_CDSBKL010000494.1:0-2653 GCF_977115555.1 Aquiflexum sp. | reverse complement strand
TTTTGTTAGAATTCATCTAGATTAATAGATTTTGGGAAATAGAACTGGATTTCAATCACTCATCATGGCATATACTTTTTCTACAACATCATCCACTGATGGTTTTGAAAAATAATCTCCATCAGAAGAATATGCAGGTCTATGGGCTTTTCCTGCCAATGTTGCAGGTTCTACATCTAGGTGATAATATCCTTTTTGTTCTTCTATCACTTGTTGCATCATATATGCAGTGGCACCTCCCGGCACATCTTCATCTGTAAATAGAATTTTATTGGTCTTCTTCAATGATTCAACGATAGAATGATTTACATCAAAGGGTAATAATGTCTGTACATCTATTACTTCAATGTCAATTCCCATCTGATTTAAATCTTCAGCAGCTTCCAAAACAATTCTACACATTGAGCCATAAGTGACTACAGTAAGGTCTTTACCTGTTTTTATCACTTCAGGCTGTCCTAATGAAACTTTAAACTCCCCGATATTGGAAGGCATTTTTTCCTTGAGTCTGTACCCATTTAGGCATTCAATAACCAAAGCCGGTTCATCTGCGGCCATAAGTGTATTATACATCCCTGCAGCCTGTGTCATATTTCGCGGAACACAGATCAACATTCCTCTTAAGGAATGGAGAAGCATCCCAATTGGAGAACCTGCATGCCATACGCCTTCTAATCTATGCCCTCTTGTCCTGACAATTAATGGCGCTTTTTGACCTCCTTTAGTTCGATATTGAAGGCACGCCAAATCATCAGCCAAAGTCATCAGTGCATAATATATATAGTCCAAATATTGGATCTCTGCCATAGGCCTAAGCCCTCTTAAAGCAGTACCTATGCCTTGTCCAATAATCGTACATTCCCGTATTCCTGTGTCGGTTACTCGATGTTCTCCATATTTTGATTGTAGCCCGGCAAAGGCTTGATTCACATCCCCTATTTTCCCTACATCCTCTCCAAAAGCAAAAAACTTCGGCTCATTTTTGAGTAAATGGTCAAAACATGCCTGCAAAATCTCTCTTCCATCCACCATTAAGGCGTCATCTGCATATTCGACGGGAACTTCCTCAATATTTTCCGCTCTCCAAGAAGAATGGCTATACAAATAGGAGTTGTATCTATCCTCATTTAGCTTTTGTTGAAGAGAATACCAAGCAGTCAAATCGGCTCTTTCATCTGAATTTTCACTTTTGGTGATCCAAAGAGCCCTCCTGACAGTGCTGATCACATCTTTTCGGATTGGATTCAGAGCTTTAATCAATTCATCATTTAATTGATCAATCAAAACTGATTGCGGTGACGATTTGGACAATTTGAGAAGAAGTGATGATGATTCTTGTAATTCAGATTTAATCTCACCTGAAAATGCTTTCCAAGCTGCCTCTTTCTGATTTTTAACAAAGGATTTAGCTTCTTGATCAATCTCATTAAGTTCTTCTTCGGTTATTTTACCGCTTTCAAGGAGGTATTCTCTAAACTTAACAATACAATCATTTTCTTTTTCCCAAGTGAGTCGTTCTTTTGATTTGTATCTTTCATGGGATCCTGAAGTTGAATGACCTTGGGGCTGTGTTAGTTCTTTCACATGAATGAGAACAGGCACATGTTCTTCCCTGGCAATTCTGGATGCATTTTCATACGCTTTATCCAAAGCTTCATAATCCCAACCTTTTACAACAAATATCTCAAATCCATTTTGATCATCATTTCGCTGAAATCCTCTCAAAATTTCAGAAATACTTCCTTTTGTGGTATGAAATTCATTTGGAACAGAAATGCCGTATTCATCATCCCAAACCGAAATTACCATGGGTACTTGAAGTACTCCTGCTGCGTTGATTGTTTCGAAAAACATACCTTCTGAAGTCGATGCATTCCCAATTGTTCCCCAGGCCACTTCGTTCCCATTTTTGCTTAATTGGTTAAATTCTTTTAATGCAGCACTTTCTCTAAATAATTTCGAAGCATAAGCCAAACCAAGTAACTTGGGCATCTGGCCGGCAGTCGGAGAAATATCTGCTGAAGAATTCTTCATAGAAGTAAGGTCTTTCCAAGAACCATCTGCATTCAGAGACCTTGTAGCAAAGTGCCCGTTCATAAGTCTTCCAGCAGAAGCAGGTTCCAAATTTACGTCCGTATGGGCATAGAGCTGGGCAAAATATTCTCTTATCGTAGACTCTCCGATTGCAAACATGAATGTCTGGTCCCTGTAATATCCTGCACGGAAATCTCCATTTTGAAAATGCCTGGCCATGGCAATTTGAGCAAGTTCTTTTCCATCACCAAAAATCCCAAATTTAGCTTTTCCCATAAAAACCTCTTTCCTACCCATTAAAGAAGCTTGACGGCTTTCCTGGGCAATACGGTATTCATTGAGCAAAGTCTCTTTTTCAAACACTGAGGCGCTTTTCTGTTTGGAGTATGTTACCAATTCATCCATTTTAAATAATCTTGAAGCTATTTGGGTTTATTTCTTATAGAATTCTACTTATCCAAAAATAAAGAAAATTGACATTTTTACAAATTTAAAAACAGAATTATTTTGATTAATTTCCATAAATAATTTTGATAAATGATTAATTTAATGAATTTAACAAAATTTAATTCTGTTTTTCTAACATTTATTACTAAAATAGATTATAAAATATAAAATA
>NZ_CDSBKL010000493.1:0-2658 GCF_977115555.1 Aquiflexum sp. | reverse complement strand
CGACCAGCTCACACCGCAGGGCCAGGTGCCCGCCGACAACGGCATGGGCGCGCTGGGCTCGCTGCTCGGCGGTGGGCAACAGGGCGGCAACGGCCTGGACGCGGGCGACCTGATGGGCATGCTGGGCGGCATGCTCGGCCTTCCAACGACGGATTGGGTAGTAAAACCCAAAGCTTTAAGAGCGCCAAAAGGGTTTAAAACCACAAAAACATTTAATAAAATAAGAATAGTAGCCCAAGGCTTGGTTTCATTAGGTTTGGCAGCTTCTTTTAACATCACTATCTAAATCTAAAATTGGAATTATTGGCTTGGGATATGTTGGTCTTCCTTTGGCAGTAGCTTTTTCAGAAAAATATCAAACTGTTGGTTTTGACATAGACTCGAAAAGAGTCGATCAACTTCAAAAGGGAAAAGATACTACACTTGAAATAAATGAATCTGATCTTAAAAGGGTAATTGTAAATACAGGAATCGAGTTAGAGGAAAAAGGTAGAGGTTTATTAGTGACTGATGCAATTATGCCTGTCTCCTCTTGTAATATATTTATTGTTACTGTTCCTACTCCAACAGACAAGCATAACCGTCCTATATTGACTCCCATGCTGAAAGCATCGGAAATGATTGGGAAAATTTTGAAGAAAGGAGATATAGTAATCTATGAATCTACAGTGTATCCGGGTGTAACTGAAGATGAATGTGTTCCGGTTTTAGAAAAAATTTCTGGATTGAAGTTTAATGAAGATTTCTTTGCAGGATATTCTCCGGAGCGGATTAATCCTGGAGATAAGCTGCATACCGTTACAAAGATTTTGAAGGTTACTTCGGGAAGTACTCCTGAAATTGCGGATTATGTAGATGAATTATATAGATCTGTTATAGTTGCAGGAACTCATAAGGCCTCATCAATAAAAGTAGCTGAGGCGGCAAAAGTCATTGAAAACTCTCAAAGGGACATCAACATTGCATTCGTAAATGAACTTTCCAAGATATTTAATTTATTGGGAATAGATACCCATGAAGTTTTAGCGGCAGCCGGTACAAAATGGAACTTTCTACCCTTCAAACCGGGATTGGTTGGTGGGCATTGTATTGGGGTGGATCCTTTTTATCTTGCTCAGAAGGCACAGGAAGTTGGTTACCATCCTGAAATAATTCTCGCTGGAAGAAGGCTGAACGATTCTATGGGCAAACATGTAGCTACAGAAGTCATCAAATTGATGATGAGGAAAAACCTTAAGGTAATTGATTCCAAAGTCTTGATTTTGGGTTTCACTTTCAAGGAAGATTGTCCGGATGTAAGAAATACAAGGGTGATTGATATTTATAATGAATTGAAATCATTTGATATGGATGTTGATGTATATGACCCGTGGGCTGACCCAAGAGAAGTGATGCATGAATATGGAATCAATATTTTTAATCAGGAAAACAAACCAAGTTTATCAGATTATTCAGCAATAATTTTAGCTGTAGCCCATAAAGAGTTCTTGCCAATGGAAATCCAAAAGTCTGTAAATCAAGTTGTGTTTGACGTAAAAGGAATTCTCGAAAAATCAAAAGTAGATGCAAGATTGTAAATAAGCTGATTTATGGAAGAATCAAAAATAATCAAGGATAAAAGAGTCCTTGTAACAGGAGGGGCTGGATTTATTGGCTCCAACCTCGTTGATGTCTTATTAGATCAAGGAAATGAAGTAATTTGCTTAGATAACTTTTCTACCGGAAAAAGGGAAAACCTACAATTTGCTTTACAAAATGATAGGTTTAACCTGATAGAAGGTGATATAAGGAATTTTGAGGATTGTGTTGCTGCAGTTCAAGGATGTGATTATGTTTTACATCAAGCTGCATTAGGTTCGGTTCCAAGATCAATTGCAGATCCAATGACCACTACAGATGTCAATATTGGTGGATTTGTTAAAATGCTTTTTGCCGCTAAAGAAGCAGGTGTCAAGAGATTTGTATATGCGGCAAGTTCATCTACTTATGGAGATCATCCTTCCTTGCCAAAAGTAGAACACATTATTGGAAATGCTTTGTCTCCCTATGCTATTACAAAATATGTTGATGAACTTTTTGCAAAGAACTTCTCAGATATATATGGAATAGAAACGATTGGACTAAGATACTTTAACGTTTTTGGCAGAAGGCAGGACCCTAATGGTGCTTATGCAGCTGTAATTCCAAAATTCGTTTCGGAATTAATGGCACATAATAGTCCTGTAATAAATGGTGACGGCAGCTATTCCAGAGATTTTACTTATATAGAAAATGTGATTCAAGCCAATCAATTGGCTGCAATTACCCCAACTATTGATTTTAAGGAAAAGTTAAAACACTATTCAGAGAGTATCGGAAAATTGCATGATCCTACATGTACAATCTCCGAGGTTTTCAATGTAGCTTATGGAGAAAGAACTACTTTGAAGGAATTGGTTGAAAATTTAAAGAGTGCTTTGGCTATTTATGATCCGAAAATTACGGACATCGAAGTAAAATACGGTCCAAATAGAGGAGGAGATATTCCTCACTCGTTAGCTTCAATAAATAAGGCTAGCGTAATTTTAGGATATAGCCCAGAATTCTCTTTAAAGACAGGGATTGATCAAGCTGTAAAATGGTATAAAAAATAGGTTAAATACAATAGATTAAGTTTAT
>NZ_CDSBKL010000492.1:0-2675 GCF_977115555.1 Aquiflexum sp. | reverse complement strand
TTCGAAATTTGTTTTTAATTCTTTACCGAAACGCAACGAATTCCTGATCTCCCTCACTCCTTCTTCCAAAGTAGAAGTCAATACCAAATCATCCCAATCCTGAGTGCTTGAAATCCTTTTTGCTGGAAAATCCAAATCAAAATCAGGTTTGTAAATTTCACCTGTAGTCAATAACGAAAGATATTCCGGGTTAATCTGTAAAGTACCACTCAGTTTTGGCTCTCCGGATACTGATTTATCCAAGTACAAAATCTTGTTTTTTACAAAATAGTGCTCTGAATTAAAAAACCGGAGCAGCAGAAAACGTTTGGAAAGATCTGTTCCTGCCAAAAGAAAAACAGCAGTCTCTCCTGTGGGCAAAAACCCTTTATGCTTTTCAGCTTTGATACCTCCAAATTCAGAAAAAGGGATGTCAAAGCTTTGATTTTTAATATTCAGCAAGTCCAATAACGAAGGCCGTATATGAGGGATAAGCGAGAGAATCAGCACCAGTCTTTCCTCAAAACCCATGTTAAATTTTTTGACCAAACCAGCATAAATAGAAGAATCTGCAGACAAATCAGGAATTTGAATTAGATCCATATCTGACTCCTGACACGAACCTTCAAAGGTGATCTTTCCCCTGAGTATAGTGACCTGATGGAACCATTCCAATTCCTTTTCAAGAGATATGGAGTTCAACTTTGATTCTGAACCTTGGTGAATTTCATTTTTACTTAGACCATATCTCATCACTGCAATTTTCCTGTTGATTAAGAAAATAGAAAAGATTTTTTTAAAAGAAAACCATCCCAATGCAATAAAGAAAAAACAAGAGAAGATAGCTAAAAGTAGATAATGAGATTTGATTTTTGGTAAATGCATTTTCTTGAAGTCTATCCAACGCAAACTCAAAAGTTACAGAAAAAAGGAAATTCTATTTTTTTGGATTAAGAATTTGAACAAAAAAAAAGGCAACATCTCTGTTGCCTTTTGAGCCCCCTGCCGGGATCGAACCAGCGACCTACTGATTACAAGTCAGTTGCTCTACCAGCTGAGCTAAGGAGGCTTAATTATTTTACATTTTAAGACCTTTGTCTCAAATCGTGGTGCAAATATAGATTTATCGGGGAATCGTGCAAAACGAAATCAAAAAAAAATAAGGAGACATTTGATATCTCCTTATTTATGAGTGTATTAAAATTCTTTGAGTATTGTCAATTTTTTCTTCAACTTCTCGATTTCACTTTCAGCCTTTTGGATTTTCTCATCAAACTGGTCTTTGAGCTTATCCGCAGTCTTGGAGGAAGCAAAAAACTCAATGTTGTTTCTCCACAAAGTGACATTATTTTCCAAGTCTGATATCTGTTTTCTTATCCCATGCTCTTTTTTATTAAGGACACGGTTGCTGTTAGGATCAGACTGAAGTTTGTTCAGGTTAAGCCTAAACAAGAAGTCATCCTTCTCTCCTCCGGCAAAACCAAGGTTTTTGACATATTCATCCACAGCTTCATTGAACTTGTGTAGAATTTCCTTCATATTTTTCCTGGGCACAAATCCCAAAGAATTGAATTTTGCAATAAATTCCTCCAAAGAGCTTTCTAAAAGCGTACTGCCTTTTGCCTCTTCTCTTATTTTTTTGATAATTTCCTCTTTGGCGTGAAGATTTTGTTCAAACTCTTTGTTTACCTGTTTGTTGGAATTCCGTCTGCTTTCAAAGAAAGTATCACATGCTAATTTGAATCTTTGGTAAAGGTCATCCCTGACCTTTTCGGGAGTTGGTCCAATCTGCTTCCAATCCTGCTGAAGAGAGATCATCTGACTTGCCGTTTGTTGCCAATCGGTACTTTCCTTTAGGGATTCTGCTTTTGCTATCAGTTCTTCCGCTTTAGCCTTATTTGCTTGTCTGATTTCGTCAAGCTCTTTAAAAAAATGGTTTTTGTTTTGGAAGAAATGTTTGAATAAGCCCCAAAACTGTTTGTTGATCTCTTTACCGTTTTCCCTTGGGACAGGACCAATGGATTCCCATTCTTTTTGCAGTGCCAAAATTTCTTTTGTCTTGCTGTTCCAATCCTTGATCTTTGAACCTTTATAGTCTCCTTCGGCTTCAAGTTTTTTGATCAAAGCTTCTTTCTTTTGAAGATTTTCCTTTAGACCTTCTTTCTGTCCATCGTAAAACTCTTTTCTTCGAGAATATACTGCATCAGATGCTGATTTAAATCTGTTCCAAAGGGACTCCTGTTCTTCTCTCGGAACAGGACCCATATGTTTGAATTCCTCGTGAAGATCGTTCAGTATTTTTATGGCATCCTTAAGGTCAGCCTTATCCACCAAAGCTTCGGCTTTTTCACAAATTTCAAGCTTTTGCTCCAGATTTTTCTTTCTGTCAAGCTCTTTTAGCTCAAAATAAATACTCCTATTGTCATAAAATCTGTCCATCAAGGCATTGAAAGATGCCCAAAGATTTCTATTTTGGGAAGCAGGAACGGGACCGATTTTTTTCCATTCTTCCTGTATATGCTTTATGGTATTGATGCTGTGAGTAGTCTCCTCGCCGTCCACAAGTTCCCTGAGTTTGTCGAGGATTGCATTTTTGGCCAAAAGATTTCTTTCCTTGTTTTTTTCCTGCTCTTTAAGGAATTTTGATTTTTTTTTCCCGAAATTATTGGAAGCAGCAAAAAAAAAACATTCTTTCT
>NZ_CDSBKL010000491.1:0-2675 GCF_977115555.1 Aquiflexum sp. | reverse complement strand
CGGTTTCATTTTCGTTAAAAACCATTGCAAGGATTTTCTTTTGGGCATATAGGTTATGAAAATAAAGACCGAACGCAGGTTCGTTTGGAAAATCTATTTTCCTTTCATCGAAGATTTCACCACTCAAAACCTCAAAGTCCCTGACACCTGTCAATAGTCCCAAAGTAGATTGCCTGAACAAATCAATCCTCTTGATCTGCATGATCTGATTGAGTGGTGCTACCTGCATGCTGAGCAGTTCCCCTCGTTTTAGAATCTTATCAATCGGTTCTCCTCCATAAAAATTCCAATAAATAATCAACTGTCCGATAATGGAAGTGAACTCAAAATCACCTGTTTCTAAGCCCTTTTTGAGCGCTTCCTCCAGGTCAGGTATGGTATTGGCAAGGTGGGTAAGCCATTGGGAAATAAACATGACGTATACCTGCTTGAATGATACAAACTGGTCTTCGTTATTCAGGATTTCCGAAAGTCTATTCCCCAACTGACCCATTTTGAGGCCCTTTTCCATTTTGCCCATAAAGGCAATATTGATATAACCAAAAACGACAAAGGCAAATGGTGTCTTTGGTCCCAAACCGAATTTTAGTGTCAGTCGGATCAATTCAAACATAATCAGGGGAACCATATTGGGTTCTAAAAAATAGGCGGCCAAGGACATGTGGTGCATGATAGACATGCTGATTATTAGCTCTTCATCCTCGATTTTTGGCAGCTTTTCTATGTCTTGTTCTTTGTGGAATCCCAACCGTGCATTGGTCATCAAAAACCCAAAAAGAACATCAAGTTGTGTGGGATGGAGTTTTAATTGAATATTGGCAAAGCGGAGGGCTGTAAGACCGATTTCGATCACGCGCTTTTGGTCATTTTCTACATTTGCATTTTGGATCTTGAGTTCAGCAAGTTTGAGTTTGTCCAAAGTATCAACAGCATTGGCATCGAGGAGTCTGGTAAATTCATGGAACCGGTCTTGTCTGTTGCATTGATTGGCGGCGATAGCAGCATGCAAGTAAAGGTTGTAAGTAAATTTTTTATCCTTTTCCCACGCATTTTTGGGAAGAAACTGCACTGCGTTTTCAAAATATTGCATTGCCAACAAATATGCCGTGGCACTTTGAGAGCGCTGCCCGGCAATGATGTTCAGTTCGCACAGTTTTTTGGATTCCAATGGATCCGATATCAATTCCTTGGCGAAATTGAACTGGTTAACGATATCAAAAATACTTTCCCGGAGGTCTTCCTCATCAGTATTTTCCAAAAGGAGCCTGCCGATCTTGAGGTGATATTCACTTTTTCCAAGGTCGTCATTGAGGGAATAAAAAGCCTGCTGCACCCTGTCATGGACAAAGTAAAGATTGCCATCGCGGCTTTCGATAATCAAGTCAAGATCCAATGCCGGCTTTAGGTCCTGATAAGCTTTATTTTTACCTTTTTTTGAAATGATGGCCAATTCTCCCAAACCAAATTTATTTCCAATGCATGACGCCAGTTTGAGAATTGAGATACATTCAGAAGGCAATTTATTGATGGTTTCCAAAAAAAGATTGACAATATCCCCTTCTACATTATACCTCATCAATTCTTCTGCATTCCATTTCCATGCCGATTCGGCGCTGTCAAAGCGCAGCATTTCATTTTTATAGATAGCTTTCAAAAACTGGTTTACAAAAAGCGCGTTCCCACCGGATTTTTTATCAACTATTTTCACCAATTCATCCAGCGGGGCTTTAGATTTTCCCAATGTATTGGACACCAATCTATGAATGTCTTCATATTGAAGGCTTTCAAGGTGGATTTCTTCAGGATGGATTCCCAATTCTTCGATCTCCATTTTAAACTGGAGAAACAAATGGCCCGTGGTTATTTCATTGTCCCTGTAAGCTCCAATAATCAATATGTTTTTAAGGTCTTTATTGGTGAGGATGTTTCTCATCAAGTTGAGCGAGGGAAGATCGCTCCACTGAAGGTCATCAATAAATATGACCAAGGGTTTGCTTGAGTCTGAGAAAACCTGAAAAAAATTGCTCAAGGCATAATTAAACCTCAACTGTGCTTCCATTCCATTCAATACAGGTAGATCGGGTTCATTTTCCAACAGCTTTTCCAATCCGGGAATAATGTCATACAACACCCTTCCTATCGGATGGAGGAGTCTATGAAGCTCATGTTTCCAATATGCTAGGTCTTTTTCATTTAAAAGCAATATCTGATCTACCAACCTTCCCAATGCCTGAGAAAAAGCAAAATATGGGACATCGGTCCTCAATTGGTCAAATTTACCTGAAAGAAAAAAGCCTCCTTCTTTGATAACAGGCCTATATAGCTGCTCCACCAAGACAGATTTTCCCACCCCGGAGTTTCCATAAACGAGCATCAGGATTTTTTCATCCTCTACGATGCGTTGAAAAGCTTCCCTTAGCTGCTTGGTTTGATTCTCCCTTCCATATAGCTCATCTGAAAATCTCAGTACTCCGGAAGAATCATTGGTCCCCAATTCGAAACTTGCGGCTGTTCCTTTTCTCTGTAGGGAATTAAGGATCAATTCCAAATCATATGAAACCCCTGTGGCAGAGTGGTACCTCGTCTGAACGTCTTTTTCGAGCATTTTCAGGATGAGGTCGGAAACAATAGGCGGCACAGCCGCTATTTCCTCCGGACTTCTAGGGGTCAATGCA
>NZ_CDSBKL010000490.1:0-2687 GCF_977115555.1 Aquiflexum sp. | reverse complement strand
GATTCTTCGTTTCACTCAGAATGACGGATTCCGACAACTCGACAACTCGACAACTTGACAACCCTACAACCACTATAACCACTTTAACTTTCCTCCTATGTTCAAAAACATCTTCAAAACAGCCATCAGGAGTTTTTGGAAAACCAAAACGATCTCCCTGATCAATGTACTCGGCCTTTCTCTAGGAATAGCGATCTGCATCATTATTTCCCTGTTTTTGTTCAATGAACTGAGTTATGACAAGCACCACGCAAATGCAGAGAGGATTTACAGGGTGAAATCTGACATCATATTCGGCGGAAACAATTTCAGAATGATCCAATGTCCTGCACCCATGGCAGAAGCCATGCCACTTGAGATCCCTGAAGTTGAGGCGGCAGTCCATTTCAGGAGTCAGGGATCATTTTTGGTCAAAAGGGAAGAGGATAACATCAAGGAAAATGATGTGATCTATGCAGGAAAAGACTTTTTCAAAATATTCACTGTACCCTTGTTGGAAGGCAGTGAAGAAGGCGCTTTGGATGAACCCAATACGATGGCCATCAGCAAAAAAACCGCGGATAAATTTTTCCCAAATGAAAGTGCTGTCGGCAAAACTCTGATTTTGGACAATAAAGAGAGCTACAAAATCACCGCTGTGTTTGAAGATATGCCGGAAAACAGCCATTTTCATTTTGACCTGATTTTGGCTGCAGCAGGCTTGGAGGAAGCTCAATCCACTTTTTGGTTGAGCAATAATTTTCCCACTTACCTTTTACTCCATGAAGGGGCTGATCCTGCTGCCGTCGATGCCAAACTCAAGGAAATGATCCAAACCCATGTTGTCCCGGCTTTGGGTCAGGTGATGGGAGAAAGTTTTAGCATGACGGAGTTTGAGTCAACCGGAAACAAGATTGATTATTCGCTTCAGCCTTTACTTGATATCCACCTTTACAGCAACCTTCAGGGGGAGTTTGAACCCAATTTCAATATCACTTACATCTACATGTTTGCTGCCATCGCTGTATTCATTCTGCTGATTGCCTGTATCAATTTCATGAACCTTTCCACTGCAAGGTCTTCAAGCCGAGCCAAGGAAGTGCGAGTGAGAAAAGCGCTTGGTTCAGGTAAAAAAGATCTGATGTGGCAGTTTTTGACTGAAACCTTTTTGATGAGTATGTTCTCATTTATGGTCGCATTGGCGATAACTGTCTTTTTGCTTCCGTTTTTCAATGAGCTTTCAAACCGCTCTCTGCAGATTCCTTATTCCAATTTCATGTTTTACCTGAGCTTACTCGGTGGTGCGCTTATCGTGGGACTTTTGGCGGGCATTTATCCCTCCTTTTTCCTTGCAGCCTTTGAGCCGATCAAGGTCTTGAAAGGAAATCTTTCAAGCAGAAAAGGAAGCGGGTCAGTCCGAAGCAGTTTGGTAGTATTTCAGTTTGCAATTTCCATTATCCTGATCATTGCCACGGTTTCAGTATTCAGTCAGCTGAGCTATATCCAAAAAAAGGAACTCGGATTCAACAAGGATCAGGTGATCATGGTAGAGGATATTTATGCCCTGGGAGATCAGGCACAGTCCTTCAAAGACGAAATCGTGCAAAGCAGTTTGGTGGATGTGGGTACATTCAGCGGTTTTCTCCCTGTTTCAGGGACTTGGAGATCAGACAATCCATGGTGGGGTGAAGGCAAAGATCCGAAGCAACAGGAGAACTTGGTAAGTCTTCAGAACTGGTCTGTTGATTTTGACTATATCAAAACTTTGGGAATGAAAATCGTTGATGGAAGGGATTTTTCCTTGGAATTTCCTTCTGACTCCAATGCAGTGATTCTGAATCAAACAGCCTTAAAGAACTTCAACCTGGAAGGCAATCCCATTGGACAGCGGATTGCCACTTTTTCAGGAAATCCCACAGATGGATTATCCACTATAGATTTGGAATACAAGACCATCGTGGGGATTGTTGAAAACTTCCACTTCGAATCCCTCAAGGAAAATATCAGTGCGGTGATGATTTACCCCGGCAAGAGGCCTCAGGGATTTGCATCCTTTAGATTCAATGCCAAGGACAGTAAGGAAGTCATAGATTTGGTTGAATCAAAATGGAAGGCAATAGCTCCTGGTCAACCTTTTAATTATACTTTCCTCGATGATAAGTTTGGTGATATGTACAAAGCTGAATCCCGAATCGGAAAGGTATTTGCTTCTTTTACCATCATTGCTATTTTCATTGCATGCCTTGGTTTGTTTGCTTTGACTGCCTATACCGCTGAGCAAAGGAGAAAAGAAATCGGTATCAGAAAAGCCCTTGGAGCAAGTGTGGGCGGAATTGTTTTCTTGCTTTCCCAAGAATTTACCAAATTGGTTTTGATTGCTTTTGTCTTTGCTGCACCGTTGGCTTGGTATGGCATGAGTCAGTGGCTGCAAGATTACCAATTCAGGATTGACTTGGGTTGGGAGATTTTTGTGTTTTCCGCTTTGGGCGTTTTGGTGGTAGCTTGGGGGGTTATGGGAGTCCAATCCGTCCGCGCTGCAATGGCCAATCCTGTTGATTCTTTGAGAAGCGAGTGATTTGAGAAGCGAGATGCTAGAAACGAGAAGCGAGCCTTGGTGAATTCATAATTATAAATTAATAATGAAGAATGACGGATCCATTAACCCGACAACCTGACAACGCGAAGCAGACAACAATTAAAACAAATTG
>NZ_CDSBKL010000489.1:0-2688 GCF_977115555.1 Aquiflexum sp. | reverse complement strand
GCTACGAGCTGCGCTGGCGCATGCGCCAGCGCTTTGAGGGCATCGACCTGCTGCTGACACCGTCCACACCCTGCACGGCTTTTGCTGCCGATGCGGAGAAAAAAGTTTATTTCTCCAGTTAAGTGCTTTTTGTTCTTTAAGTATTGAAATGAAGATTCTAATTGATGAAAATCTAAGCTGGAGGTTAAGAAAATCATTAGCGCCTTATTTTGAAGATGTTTTTCATCTTTCAGATTTGGGATTATTGGAAGAGTAAGATCAAAACATATGGAATTGGGCCAAAAATTCAGGTTTTTCAGTACTTACCAAAGATTCTGACTTTTATTTTTTGAGTCTAGTAAATGGTTGTCCACCAAAAGTTATCAGGTTAAACTGCAGAAATTTATCTACACTTGAATTGATCCAGAAAATTCTTTCAAACATAGATTTGATAATTGGGTTTTTAGAACTGGGGGAAGACTGTTACATGGAGATAAATTGATTTTCTTTTTGATAGTTTGCTCCGATACCAATTTTACCCACAATTTTATCTATTTTTGCGCCCAGAATGGATATGCAAAGAATTAGGAATTTCTGTATTATTGCCCATATTGACCATGGGAAAAGTACATTGGCAGACCGTCTCCTGCAATTCACCAATACGGTGAGCGACAGGGAGATGCAGGATCAGTTGTTGGACAATATGGACCTCGAGCGTGAGCGCGGGATCACCATAAAGTCGCATGCGATCCAGATGAAGTATAATTATAAAGGGGAGGAGTACACCCTCAACCTCATCGATACTCCCGGACACGTGGATTTTTCTTATGAAGTTTCCCGATCAATTGCTGCCTGTGAAGGTGCTTTGCTGATCGTGGATGCCTCTCAGGGAATTGAAGCCCAGACCATTTCCAATCTTTATCTTGCTATAGGTCATGACCTCGAAATCATTCCGGTTTTGAACAAAATAGACCTGCCGGGTGCAGATCCTGAAATGGTGGCGGATGAAGTCATCGAACTGATCGGCTGCGACAGAGAGGATATTGTATTGGCCTCCGGCAAAGAGGGAATAGGCATCGAAGACATTCTCAATGCAGTGGTTGAAAAGATCCCTGCTCCCAAAGGAAATATAGATTCGCCATTGCAGGCAATGATTTTTGATTCTGTTTACAATCCTTTTAGAGGAGTGGAGGTTATTTTCAGAATCTTCAATGGTACTATAAACAAGGGCGATAAAATCAAATTTGTCAATACAGGCAAGGAGTACTTTGCTGATGAAATAGGGATTCTTGGAGTCAACCAAATCCCGCAGCAAACCATGTATGCGGGAAATGTGGGATACCTGATCTCAGGAATCAAAGTTGCCAAGGAAGTAAAAGTGGGTGACACGATCACACACGTAAAAAATCCTTGTGCCGAATCCATCAAAGGATTTGAAAACGTAAAACCTATGGTTTTTGCCGGGATTTATCCTGTCGAGACTACTGAATTTGAGGAATTGAGAGCTTCCATGGAGAAGCTCCAACTCAATGATGCCTCATTGGTTTGGGAACCTGAGACTTCTGCAGCTTTGGGATTTGGATTCCGTTGTGGTTTCTTGGGTATGCTTCACATGGAGATCATTCAGGAGCGCTTGGAGCGGGAGTTTGATATGACGGTGATCACGACCGTTCCGTCTGTTCAGTTTAAAGCCCTGATGAACAACAACGAATACAAGCTGATCAATGCTCCGTCAGATATGCCTGATCCGACACTTTTTAAGCATATCGAGGAACCTTATGTCAAAGCTATCATCATTACTGCTGCTGAGTTTGTTGGTCCGGTAATCCAACTTTGTATGGACAAAAGAGGTCAGATCAAAAACCAGGTTTACCTGACTTCTGACCGTGTGGAATTGTCATTTGACATGCCTTTGGCTGAGATTGTTTTTGATTTCTTTGATAGATTGAAAACCATTTCAAGAGGATATGCTTCCCTGGATTATGAGATGATAGGATTCAAGCAATCTCATATGGTACGCTTGGATGTGATGCTCAACGGTGAGATTGTGGATGCCCTTTCAGCCATTGTCCACAGGGATAAAGCATACGAATGGGGTAGAAGACTCTGTGAGAAACTGAGAGAATTGGTACCAAGACAAATGTTTGAAATTGCAATCCAAGCAGCAATCGGGGCAAAAATCATCGCCAGAGAAACCGTGAAAGCAATGCGTAAAAACGTTTTGGCTAAATGTTATGGAGGAGACATTTCCCGTAAGCGAAAGCTTCTCGAAAAGCAGAAAAAAGGTAAAAAACGAATGAGGCAAGTCGGCAATGTCGAAATCCCGCAGGAAGCTTTTATGGCAGTACTGAAACTTGATTAACGAATTTTGAATTACGATTTACGAGGCTTGTTAGAACTTCACGCTAAATTTCATAATTGACTCACTAAAATGATTCGAAATTGAAGGTTGAAATGAAACAAAGGACAAAGCAATTTGCCATAGATGTTTGGAGATTGTGTTCAAAATTGCCTCATTCAAGAGAATATAACAGCTTTGTAAATCAGCTTATCAGGTGTTCAAGTTCGGTGGCTGCTAATTATCGAGCTGTGACTAGAGCTAAGTCCAAGGCGGATTTTATCAATAAATTAAAAATAGTAGAGGAGGAAGGAGATGAGAGTCAGTTCTTTCTTGAAATAATCGAAGAAATAAATACAGATCAGGAATTA
>NZ_CDSBKL010000488.1:0-2689 GCF_977115555.1 Aquiflexum sp. | reverse complement strand
AATACCTGTCTGATACATAGTTTCAAAAAAATGAAAAGCTGTTCCAAAAGTTTGATTTTCACCACTTTCAGTCGTGAATCTTAATCCTTTGATTTTGATGATACTTGCAAATACAAAACCACCTCCCAATAAATACCTCGTATAAATAATTACGAGCTGCGCCAAAAAATTATCCTTGATTTTCTGCATGTTATTCTTTCAGTTGGGTTTGGAATGAATTCTTCGTGTTGCTATTTGAATATGATAAATTGGTTATCCAAATGTTACATCCCAATCTATTAAAAATCTTAAAATCTACAATTCTTAAAAATTTGAATAGTCTGGTTAATGGAAAGTGATGAATGGTTAGGAAATGAATATCTATTTACACAATTTGAGACAATAGATTAAACTCTTAACCATAAACCTGATGAAGAATAACCGACGTGAATTTTTACAAAAAATCGGATTGGGCACTGCCGGAATTGCCGCCGCACCATTTGTGGCACAGGCTTCCTCCTCGCATAAAAATAATTTTGTAGCTGATGGTGATCAATTTCTGCAAATAGGAGACGATATCGCATTGGCAGATACTTCCTTTGGAAAAATCAGGGGATACAGACTCAATGGTGTATATACCTTTTTGGGTGTACCATATGGGTCGGATACATCCGGAAAAAACAGATTTATGCCTCCCCAAAAACCGGAAAAATGGGATGGAATCAAAGATACCATTTGGTGGGGAAACACTGCCCCTCAAATCATGGAAAATAGATATGCGAATGTGCATTCCTCTTTTGCAGATCATTGGAACTATGATGACCTGAGCGAAGATTGCCTCAAACTCAATATTTGGACCAATGCCATCGCGGATGGAAAAAAGAGGCCCGTATTGGTTTGGCTGCATGGGGGTGGATTTACCAATGGTAATGCCATAGAACAAGATGGCTATCATGGTGAAAATTTTGCCAAAAATGGGGATATGGTTTTTGTTTCGATCAACCACCGTCTTGGTCCCATCGGTTTCACGGACCTATCGGGAATAGGAGGGGACAAGTATGCCTATTCGGGAAATGTGAGCATGTTGGATATCATTGCCTCTCTTCATTGGGTGAGAGACAATATAGCAAACTTTGGAGGAGATCCCGGTAATGTCACTATCATGGGGCAGTCAGGTGGCGGCGCCAAAGTGACCGCAACGATGGCTATGCCTGCTTCCAAAGGATTGGTGCACAAAGGTGTGGCTCTGAGTGGAAGTATGCTTGTAGCCAATGACCAAGAATACAGCAGAAAATTAGGTCAATATGTAGTCGAAGCTGCAGGTTTGACCCCTGATTCTATTGACAAACTCCATGATATTCCTTGGAGGGAATACTTGACCATCGCCAACAAAGCCATGGATAGGATGAGGAAGGAATTTCCTCAGCCGGGTTTCCGTGGTGGTTTTGGGCCGGTGGCAGATGGTGTCAATATTCCGAAAGGGGAGTTTTTCTCCAACACAAACAGTCATGATTCAGAAATACCCTTGATGATCTGTACCACATTTCACGAATGGAGCGCAACTAGGGCCAATCCGCAATTGGAAGAAATCGACCTTAATGGCGTAATCGAAAACCTTAAACCAAGATTTGGAGATAAAACAGCTGAGATCGTAAATGCCTACAATTCTAATTTTCCAGGTAAAAAGCCTGCAGAAATCATGGCTTTGGTTGCCTCCAACCGTCAAGGTGCAGTGGCTACAGGAAATGCCAAATCCAAACAAAAAGCTCCCGTTTACATGGCTTGGTTTGGTTGGGAACCTAATCTCTACAATGGCAGGATGCGTGCTTTTCATTGCATTGACATTTGTTTTTGGTTTGAGAATACAGACAGGATGTACACCCATACCGGCGGAGGAAAGCGTCCCAAAATGCTGTCGGATAAAATGTCTGCATCCCTACTTGCTTTCATGAAAACCGGAAACCCAAATGCCGGAACCTTGCCCAACTGGCCAAAATTCACTGCCGAAAAAGGTGAAACAATGGTGCTCAATGATACCTGTGAAGTCAAAAATGATCCTGACAGGGCAGCGAGGATGACTTTGCCTAAAGCATAGATTTTGAGGTTGTTTGGTATAAAGCCTTTAAGGCTGTCGGTTCAATTCCGGCAGTCTTTTTTTATTTTCTCGAGATTTGGAATTCGGATTTTTTGATTTTTGGATTTCCAGGTTTTATACTTTCGTCCGTAACCGTACAAACCTGTTCGGATATTACATTTTTTAAATTTCAAACAGGCCTAATTTCCTCAATTTTAAGGTTTTGAAATGGCATATGAATGGTTATGGTGTTGAGTCAGGTTTTCCCTTTGTCATTTCGACGAAGGAGGAATTCAAAGAATTAGCGGGTACTTAGTACTAAAACAAACATGAAATCCCGATAACCTGACAACCTACCTAAGGCAGGCAGGTGCGAAGCAGACATCAACTATAAAAATTATAACAACTACAACTTCTAACCCCTAACCAAATAACCAAATAACCACTAACCCCTCCATCATGACCCACATCGCTATACCCATTCCCACCGGTAACGGAAAGCAGGACATCAACATTGAGGTGACCATCAACAACCAAAAGCAATCTCTCCATTACAAAGTAGAATTGTTTTATTGGGATGACTGTCAGAATCCACAGGGGCACCGTGCGGATTGCATTTCAGAAATGCTTTCCAAA
>NZ_CDSBKL010000487.1:0-2696 GCF_977115555.1 Aquiflexum sp. | reverse complement strand
GGTATTATGAAAAAAGAGAAGAAATATTGAATAAGCAAAAAGATAAAAGAGATTCTAAAAAATAATCTTCAGTACTAATTAGAAAGAGATAAAATGTTTGGATTGAATATTTCAATGAAATGGGACTGTTTTTTATTTATTGAAAAAGATGCCCGAATAAAATTTTACCACCATCCCTTTTTTTTCTTTGATTGAATAGTTTCTTTCAACCTACGTAAAAAATTTAAATCTTCTGAATCACGTTCTTTATCTCTTCCTCGGACGGCTGCTTGTTTAAGCAAAATAAGGTCATCAAGTGAAACTACTTTAATTTCAAGATCTTCTATTATTTTTATTTCTGGACGTTGAAAAGCAAAATTAAAATCAATTGTGTCTAGCTTCTTTAAAATTTCAATCCTTAACGGGGGCATCCCTATACCAATCATTCTTTCTACCAAAAACATTTCTTCCTTCACATCTTCTTCTTCTATTCCAAAATCCAAGCAAGCTAAAACCGCCTTTCTTGCATTTTCAGGTGTAGCATGGAGAAAAATATCCAAATCCCCAGTGCTTCTCACATGACCATAAACTCCCATAGCAAATCCTCCAATCAGCAAATATTCAACTTTATGCTTGTTTAAAGATTTGATGAAGGAATAGAAGTTCTCAGGAAGTTGGTTGTTAAGATTCGTCATCGATGAAATAAATTTTCTTATCGATGGGAAGATTGTAAATATCTATACCTGAGAGCGCATAGTTGAATGCCAGGTGTTGAAAATAACGAACAATATTTTCTTCAGCTGATGATTTTAGAGCTTGGTCAACCATCATGTCAAGATCTTTCTCCTCATCAATATAATATATCGGAATTTTAGATTTGGTTTTCATCAGAAAGCTGTCTTACTCAAATTTAGCCAGATATTTCAGTATTCAAAACCAAAATATAGTAACCCAAACAACAACACCAAAAACCTAAATCAATAAATCCTTTTTTCTACAGGCCTGATTTGGTATCTTTACATTATGTAAGCACTTGAATATCAAATTTGACCTTGTAGGAACGTCGACCTCTAATCATTTTTTTAAGCTTACCGGTTCTCCTCCAACACATATTGCCAGCCCTGGATTTGCTGATTTTATTGCAAATAAGCTGTTGAATGCCTTTAAATTGACATAATCTGAAAATAGAATTTCCATCGATACAAAAAGAATAATCATGAACTTAGCACTTGTTGAAGAATCAATCGAAGAGCTTGTCGAAGTAGACACAGCCAAAATTTTGTTTGCATCATTTGAAAAAAATGATCTCGACACAACCCTCTTGGACAATTCTGGGCTTTCCTATGATCAAATTCTGTTGGACGGAGGAAAAGACAATCCCAATCCTGTTTTCAATTTCATGACCCTCAAACCGGCTCTTGACCATGCTGCTGCCTTAGGATTCAGTCTGATTATCGGAACCGATACGAAAAATGAAAGGATCACCTTGGCTGTCAAAAAGGATGAAAAAAGTGGATTTGTCATTCTCAACAGCCACCAAATCGCGGCGATTCTTCTGAATATCTGGAAAGAATCAGGAAAATATGAGGATTTGGTCTGCCTAAAATCAATCCATACTTCAGACTTGGTGGAATACATGGCCATTAAATCCGGGATGAAACTTCAAAACGAAATAATCGAACCTGGAGAGTTGAGAAATAGTATGGCTGAAGTACAAAAGATGTACGAAAACAGCCCTATCTGTGCTTTTAACATCGATCAACAGGTTTGCCATACAGACCTTGATTTTGCCGGGATCGTTTTGGAAATCGCCCAAAAGGAAAATGAATTGAAAGCTTCAGAACAAACATTTTTTGATTACCTGATGGGAATTTACCATGAATTTGGCTTCTACAAAGAAAAAACCATCACTGTAGATTTGAATACAGATGCACAACGCTCCCATTTGCTGTCGATCATGGACAACTTGCGAAAGAATCCAAAATCCCTTGAATCCACGTTTCCGCTCAATAGTGTCACGGATTACAAAAAGGGCGTGAAATTTAATATTCTCACTGATAAGGTGAATTCATTTGCGGGAAGTACAGAGAATATCTTGAAACTAGAATCTGTCAATAACCTTTCAGTGACCTTTGCTCCCACCAAAACCAAAATGGTCTATTACATCAGTATCAAAGGAGGGTTTATTTCCAAAGAAAAATATGTCATGAGAAATAAAGAAATGGATGCCGAAATCCTTCGCGTGATCCAGATGTTCAATAGAGGTCTCTGATCAAAAACGGTCCCCAAGCTTAAGGTTTGGGGATTTTTTTTTGCCTGTTGCTTTTTTGTATTTGTATTTCCACTTTGCCCAGGAATGTTTGGGTACAGCCCTGAATGATTGGACCATAATCAAAACCTGGATTCCCAAAATCACAGGAAATATGGTTTGGAATCCCCAACCCAAATCGAGAAAAATCCCAAACAATGCAGGTCCGATCGCCGAACTCAGCACCATAATGGATGTAAAAAGACTTCTGACTGTCCCAATGTAAGTTTGTCCAAAAAACTCCACTTGAAGTGCTGCAACAGTAGCACTCCCAAAACCTACAGAAAAACCCATCAGGACATTATACACGAATATCCCCCAGACATTGGGGACCATCCATATGATCAACAAAGCCACCAATAGCGGAAAAAGATAAAATGGGAAGAAAGTCTTGGCCTTGTACTTGTCA
>NZ_CDSBKL010000486.1:0-2698 GCF_977115555.1 Aquiflexum sp. | reverse complement strand
TATAATTAATCTAAATAATTATTTAAAAGTTCCAGAACGATTACAAAATCTACCTCTTCTTCATTTTAAAAAAATTGAACTTTACAATTCAATTTGGCTTCTTGGCAGCTCATGAGTATTTCCGAAAACTGGGAAAATCATTTTGAATCAAAAATCTCCAAAAATTCTCCCGGAGTAATAATTGAAATTCCTTCGAAGGGATGAAGTGCCAAGAGATCCGGATCTCCTGTAACGATACATCTCGCTTTGGCATCCACTGCCAAATGCAAAAACATATCGTCTTTTGGATCCCTGCACGCTTTAAAATTGCTAGAGATTGGAATTGAAATGCTTGCTTCTTTAAAAATTCGAATAGCTTTTTCTCTATTTGCAAAAGTTGCATACTTATCAAACTTCTTTCTTGAGAAAACTTCTTCAAACTCCTTGACCGTTTCTTCCGAATAAACCAAAATCCCATTTAGTAGGGCTGAATTATATGCTTTTCTAGATGTTGAATTTGACAATAGATGAGCACTTATTAAAGAATTGGTATCAAAAATAAAAATATCAACCATGGTCCTCAAGTAGCTCTTGGAGTTTGGCTTCTGTCAAACCATTTTTATTTGCTTCTTCCCCAATTTCATCCAAAAAAATGAGGTACTCTTGATAGTTATTTTTATTAATGGCCTTCTTTAATAGAAGGTTAATAGCAAGGCTAAACTGTTGTTTAGCTTCAGGACTCATTTTATTATATGCTTTTTCCGAAACCTTATCAACTTCAATCATTATCTTTTCCATAGCTGCTTCAATTAGAAACTACAATTTATAAAAATTCCAATGCAGAATAAACGTATTATGGAAACTTTGGAGTTCCTTAAAATATAAAAGCTAAATCTGAAATTGAAGAAAGGACTATACCTTAAACCTGCACCAATTTCCATTTTCCCCTGGTAAATACCCAGGTACTCACCACGGCATGCAGGGAATGGCTGACTGCAATAGCGATAAAAACCCCGGTAGCCCCAAGACCAAATGTCTTTGCCAACAGGTAAGCAAAAGGAATCTGAAAACCCCATAATACTGCCAGGTTGATGATAGTCGGCGTTTTGGTATCTCCCGCACCATTGAGCGATTGACTCATGACCATGCCATAGCCAAAGAACACGTATCCCAGACAGATAATAGTCAAACCCATTCTGCCCACAGCGATCACCCCCTCTTCTTGGTTGAAAATTCCGATAAAGAATCCTGCCCCTGCAATGAATATAATGGCACAAAAACCAAGAAATATGGCCGTCAAATGTGCCGCCAACCAGGCTGATTTCTCAGCCCTTGCAGGTTGCAGCGCCCCAAGATTCTGACCCACCAAAGTAGCAGCGGCATTTGAAAGTCCAAATGCCGGCAACAATGCAAAGATTATAAGTCTGACCGCAATGGTATATCCGGCCAAAGCAACAGAACCCGATTCAGAAATGATCCTCATCAGAAATATCCATGAAGCGGACTCAATCAGAAATTGTCCCATACCTCCCGAGGCCACTTTGACAATGGTTAAGACAGTTTTCCAATTCATCTTGAGGCTTTCCCAATAAAACTTGATAAGGGATTTGCCATTGAAAAGGATGTAAAACTGGTAAATGACCCCAATGCCCCTTCCGGTAGTCGTGGCCCAAGCCGCACCTTCCAGTCCCATGGCCGGAATCGGTCCCAATCCAAATATCAAAATTGGATCCAACACGATATTGAAGCCATTAGCAATCCACAAAGTCCGCATTGCCACGGCGGCATTGCCCGCGCCCCGGAATATCCCATTGATCAAAAAAAGAAGCATCACACAGACATTTCCACCAAAGATAACCTGTGTGTAGCGATATCCGGATTCAATGACCTCCGGTTCTCCTCCCATCAATGCCAACATAGGCTTGGCGTAGATTACTCCCAATACCGCAACCGCCACAGCAAACAAGGAACAAACCAAAATAGCCTGAAAAGCTGCCGCTGAGGCTTCCTTGGGCTTTTTCTCCCCTATTCTTCTCGCTACGATCGCAGTGGCAGCCATGCTCAGTCCTATGGCGATGGAATAAATGATGGTCAAAACAGATTCCGTAAGCCCAACAGTGGCCACAGCATGCACTCCAAGTTTGCCCACAAAAAATATGTCGACTACAGCAAAAAGCGATTCCATGACCATCTCCAAAATCATAGGAATGGAAAGGTAGAAAATCGCTTTTTTGATACTGATATTGGTAAAATCTTCCTCGAGGCCCTTTACAGCCTGACGGAAATGATGGATAAAGTTCTTGATTCTCATATATGAAATAGCTATCCCGTTGGGAGGTGAAAATTATAGGCTACCGTCCCTAAATGGGCGGCGCCAAAACAAACCGGAGAAAAATTAAGCCTTCATAATGCCACAAAAATGCAATAAAAAACCCAACTGCCAAATCGAATTGACAGAAAATTATCTGTCTGAATACCCAAAGGAAAATCCTATAGAAAAATAAACTCTGAGGTTCCTATCAGAATTGTTTTTTCCTACCCCTGCTATTATCGGGCCCAAAATTGATTTGTAAGTAATGTCCACCCCATAACCAAATAAATTATTGGACTGCATTTTTGAAACAATGGAACCTTCCTCTCCTTTAAGGGGGACATGGCCACTATAGCCAACAATGTTTGCACCTGTTCTGAGATAAATATTATTGATAGGTATATATTG
>NZ_CDSBKL010000485.1:0-2699 GCF_977115555.1 Aquiflexum sp. | reverse complement strand
AGCTATCCATGTAAGTTTTAAGGTAGTGGGTAAATCTAAACTATTGTTGCTTGGAGTGTTAAGTTTTGGAATATCGGGTGCCAAAACTTTCTGTCCGATTGAAAACCGGATCGAAAGGGGAGTGCCTTTTGTTCCGCCCAAATTGGATTCTGTATAAGGTACAGCTTCCAAGGTATATTCCCCTTCTGAAAGTATTTTCCCTCTATAATTGCCTCTACTGTCTCCGAACAAAGCATAAGGAGCAACATTTTCAGTGATAGTTTCACTCACAGGACCTGATAATTGTATGGATACGCTACCGACTGTTTCTGGATTGGTATTGGCACGAATGTTAAGGTTTACTCCAATTAATTGATTGATATCCAATTGGTTTCCGTCTGCAAGATCTGTAATGTCTAGATCTGTATCGGCATTTACCAAAGTGAATCCGCTAATTCCTATTGTTGTATTTGAGGGATTAACTGTGATTTCAGAATTTGCCGTAAAATTTCCATCTTCTGTTTTGACAGTAATAATCGCGGAACCTGCTTTTATTCCTTTAACCAATCCACCTTGACTTACAGTGGCAATACCTGAATCCGAAGAAGTCCAGATAACATTTTTATTACTTGCATTTTGGGGGGAAACCGTATTTGTAAGTTGTAAAGATTTGGAAATTTCCAAGCTAGCTTTCGTTGGACTGATAGAGATTCCCGTAACTGCAATAACCTCGTTTGGCACACTGATTTTAGTAGAAAAAGTCCATGCTTCAGAAAAATTACTGTTCCCTGAATCATTAGAGGCCATGACCCTCCAAGCGAATGAAGCCCCAGACTGAAGGTTTTTAATTTCAACACTTTGGCTTGTTAAGTTGTAAATATCATAAACCATTGATGAAAAACTTTCATCTTTTCCAACTTGAACACGATAACTTTTGGTATCAATTACTTTGCTCCATTCGAGGACCAATGTATTTGGAAGATCGATACTTCCATTTAAAGGACTTAGAGGTTTTGGGGTTTCAGGAATTGCTAAAGGTTCTGCTGTTTTAAAATTCCAGATACTGGACCAAGAACTTGTTCCGTTCTTGTTTTTCGATCGGACTCTCCAAAAATATTGAGTATTATCAAGCAAATTTTCAACAGAATACTGTATAGCATCCAAATTATCAATATTTGTATCCAGTGTGGCAAAGTCTTGGGTTTTGGAAATTTGGAGTTGATATGTCTCGGCATTGGGAGCATTATTCCATTTTAGGAAAGAATTTTTGGCAATCCCGGAAGCGTTATTGATTGGACTTTCTAATTGAGGGACAGATGGAGGCACTGAAGAATCAAACTCAGAAATATGACTGACAAGGCTATTGATATATACCTCAATATTGGTATACATACTACTCAGTTTGTAACCTTTGTCATCAGCTGTATTGGGATTTAAACCATTTTCAAGTTCCCAGGCATCAGGCATGCCGTCCTTGTCGGAATCTTTTGGTGCAGGTAGAGAATTTAATTTTGGCCAACCTCCGGCATCTGTATGACTATCGATTATTCCTCCTGTACTTCCTCTTGAACCTTTATTTGTAAATGTTCCTGTGCTAGTTTCTTTAATGATTCTTTCGTCTACACTATCTCGGTAGCGGCTGGCTCCAACGTATTTTAAAATCAAGCTATAGGCATCTTGAGAACTGTGGGTCACATTGTACACATTCGATGAAAATGGTGAGGAGGCTTTAATCCTTGTCAAGTCACAAGAACTGCCATCCTGAGGGTCTACACCTTTCCAATTGTCATTTGTAATCCCTGAATTGCTAGAAAAATAATTCCCTGCAACATAAAATTTACCAAAATCATAAACAAGTTTCCCTCCACTTGTGACTTTTTGTGCTCTTAGAAAAAAACTGTCATTTATAGTTGCAGGCCCTTTTTTGTAATAATTGTTGATAACATTAAAAGTACCTGCCTCCCCACCATGAGAGGCAACGTTTCGCCAATTATAAATCAAATTATTTCTGAAATCAACTATTCCCCTGTTTGTCTGCAATAGCGTGGAACTTCTGTAAACATCAGGATGGTCAAACCTCATATTTCTTTGGGTCATGTGAGCAATTAGATTATGATGGAATGATGTGTTTTTTCCACCTAGGATTCCCCCATAACCATGTTCTCCTTTATTATGAACGGAATTGTTTAGTGCCTCTGCAATCAAAGTCCACTGAACGGATAAATTAATATTTCCAACAAAAGAAGCAACTTCATCAGTACCCCATGAGAAAGAACAATGGTCAATGATAACATTTTCACAATATTTTGATTCCATTGCATCATAATACTCTCCTGCAAGTTCACCCAATCTAACTCTTATATACCTTACAATAATATTTTTCTTTGAATCCATCACTAATGGATAATTCTGCAAGGTTATTCCATCTCCAGGTGCCGTCTGACCTGCGATAGTCACATCGGGATTGTTGATTTTTAGTGGACTCTTTAGATTGATATTTCCTGAAACCTCGAAAACAATAATTCTTGGCCCTTTGGTATCCAATGCAGACCGAAGGCTTCCTGGGCCACTATCATTCAAATTGGTTACTTTAATCACCGAACCACCTCTTCCACCGGTTGTGTACATTCCGCCACCCTCAGCACCCGGGAAAGCCAATTGCTGTGAATGAGCAAATAATGGAAGAATGAGTAAAAGTGTTATAAACCTGTACATAATAA
>NZ_CDSBKL010000484.1:0-2713 GCF_977115555.1 Aquiflexum sp. | reverse complement strand
CTGATTTTGGTTGTTCCTCCAGGACCTGTTCCCATCGGGGAAATGGCCACACCGGCTATTTTTCCCTGCAATGCATTCATGAAATTCGGGGTTCTGTTGATGGTCACTTCATCAGAACCAACGTTTGTAGCAGCATAGCCTATACTTCTTGAAGTTTTTTGGATACCCAAGGCTGCAATAACAACTTCTTCAAGCGCTCTTGCTTCTTGTGCCATCACAATGTCAATGACAGAACGGTTACCTATCTCAACTCTTTGTGTTGCAAATCCTATATATGAAAACACCAAAGTAGCTCCCTCAGGGACAGAAATTCTGTATTTTCCATCAATGTCTGAAACGGTTCCAGCTGAGGTGCCTTCAATGGAAATTGCAACCCCAGGAAGGGTTTCACCGGATTCACTGGTAACAGTTCCTGTGATTTCTACATCAACCTTATCAATCTGGATATCAATTTTTTTCGTCGAAATATCAGGAGAATGTGACTTTACGCTGATGACATTATTGACTTGCTTAAAATAGAGCTGCTTTTTATTGGCTATTTCTGTAAGGACTTCAGCGACGGTTCCGTTTGAGGTTGATAGCTCAATATTGGAATTGTCTTTTAAATTTTTCTCAGAATAAAAAAAACTGTAATCTGTTTTGTTTTCTATGGCATTTAGGATGTTCTCCAAACTGCCTTGCCTGATGTCAAGCTTGATGTATACTTCATCAATACTTTTAATCTGGACCATATTGCTATTAGCAAAAACTTCATTAAGAGCTATGGCTAGCAGAAACACACTAAAAATAGTGCGTTTTATAACCATAATCGGTTTTTTTTGTAGCGGTTGTAACATATTTTGGGTTGTGTTAGTGTCTATTATTATATTATTGTACTATTTCCTCTACAATCCTTTATGGATTTGACCAGGAACAAACACTTCTGTATTTGGAAGCAGTTCGGATCGTTGTGGCTTTTTTTTGTTTCATAGGCTAGGTTATTTGAATTCAAGAATTACCTCTTTTCCATTTATTTTATAGTCAAATTCTATGGAATAGCTTAATACTTCTAAGACGTTGGACAAATATTCATGAGGTTTGAAAGTACCTGAACATTTATAATCCGGGATTTTTTCATCTCCAATAACCCGGAAATCTACGCCATACCACCTTTCCAGATCTTCGATGATCTGGTTGAAAGGAACTTTTTCGAATTGTAGGACACCTTCTTTCCAGCTTAATACCTGTGAAAGGTCCACTTCCTGTTTTTTCAAAATATTTTTTTCTTCAGAGTAATAAACAGCTTCACCGGGCTGTATTTCCAATAGGTTCTGGTCAAAACTATTTTCTACCCTTACTTTTCCTGTTGCTAGACTTACTTGAATGTCTGGATTACCCTCGTATGCTTTGATATTGAAACTTGTACCAAGGGCAGTGGTGGAAATATTACCGGTAATTACCTGGAAAGGATGGTCTTCATCTCGAACGACATCAAAAAATCCTTCCCCTTCCAAAGTGATTATTCTGTTTTGGACAAAGTCATCGGAATAGGTCAATTTGCTTTCCGCATTCAAAACCACCGTAGATCCGTCGGGAAGCGTGATAATTTTTTTATTTCCCTTTGGGGTAAACTTTTCAATGGTTTTGACTTCTTTGGATACTATTGGTTCTTCTACTTGCTGGAAAGTGGTATTCAGATTAAAAATATAACTTACTGAAATAAGAAGTATAAAGGACGCCGCAACGCTGACCCAAAGTTTGATCGACCTTGATTTTTTCTTAGCGTTAAAGTTTTCTGAACGCTTTAAGGTATCTAATGAAACAATTTTCTGAGAATATGAAGGGATTTGAGGCGTATTCGCCTCCGACAAAATATCAACAGTGCCTGATTCATCTGACCAAATATCCTCAATGATGGCATTATAGGTTGATTCTCCTTCGGAGGAGTTCAGCCAATTCAAAAAATCTTTCGCCTCTTTTTTTGAAAGCTTTCCTTCAAAATACCTGTCAATATCTTTTTTGCTATAATTCATTAATTATCTCTTTCCAACATATAGCATTTAGGAAAAGGATTTACTTAGTCTCGGATGAAAAATATTTTACTTTTTTTAAAAACAAGAAATAATAGCAGTGAAATTCTTCAGGTAATAATTAAAAAAAGTAATAAATAAGCCCGATTGCCAAAGATTTAATGGCGATAAGGTATTTTTTTTGAAGCTTATTTTTTATGGATTTTGTAGCTACATATATATGGCTTTCAACAGTTCTTTTTGAGATCCCCAATTTCTCAGCGATTTCTCCCGATTGTAGATGGTCATAATTTTTCATTTTGAAAATCTCCTTTTGGGTTTTGGGCAATTTTTCGATTTCAGAAATTGAGATCTGTTCAAACTCTGAATATTCAATCTCTATTTCAGTTTCATTGCTTTCAATTTCCTTGGTAGATAGGGTATACACTTCGTAGGCAATTCTTTTAGCTTCTTTTTTAGATTTTTTGATGATAAGTGATTTGAGGATAGCTAGAAGGTAAGCGTTAAAAGAAAGCTCAGAATTGAGGTTTTGCCTGTTTTTCCAAATAATCAAGAAGACCTCCTGCACTATTTCTTCAGCATCTTCGGAAGACAGGTTCATCTTTTTGGAAGTGAAAAAAATCTTAGGCCTGAAAAAATCATACAACAAAGCGAAAGCTTTTTCATCGCCTTCTCTGAGTTGGGAGACTGCAGAGGGAATGTCA
>NZ_CDSBKL010000483.1:0-2721 GCF_977115555.1 Aquiflexum sp. | reverse complement strand
TTCATGTCGTGATTTCCCATAACTGAAAACCAAGGCACACCGACTTTTCCGATTGTCTTCGCGTAGGCTGGGTACAAAGACAAGTCGTCTCCTGCAATATCCCCCACCGAAATTCCAAAGCGGATCCCCTGAATGCCAGCGACTTCATTGACCACCCCTTTTTCAAAATATCCCAACTCCGTCATATTATACGGCTGCGGGTCTCCAAATACCAAAGCAGTAAACTTGCTTTCCGACTTGGATGGCAAAAGTCCAAAATCCACGGATTTTGGCAATTCTCCTGTCGGACTGAGGCCTGCATATTTCAGGTTGGTCGGAGAACCTTTTGGCTTATGGCTGTAAAAGAACTTGGGAAGGTTGTTTTCGTTTTTTGGCAGTGCATAATCTGACGGTTTGATCACAAATATGGTTTGGTCTTCCTGGATTGGGAGTACATATTGACCCTTGTCATCTGTTTTGACTACTTCTATCCCATTGGATACGGATACATTTGGGAGTCCTTTTTCACGTCTATCTTTCTTTCCGTTTGCATTGAGATCTTCATATACGTAGCCGGTGACTATATTTTGGGCATATCCTGAAAGACTCAACAAAGAGAATCCGATGAGTAGTATGTATCTTTTCATGGGTTGATTGGATGTTTATTTATCAAGTTATGAAATTAAGCCAATCATATGAGGAGTATATTATTTGGAAGTTATGGTTTTATTATGAATGGTAAGGGAAGGATTTTTTTGTCCTTTTGGTCTTACTTTCTTTCATTAATAAGCTGGATTTTTTCTTATTATATTTTTGTAATGTGTTGATAATAAATAAAATGTGAGGGGAATTTGAAATTACTCAATATAATGAGTAAATTTACTCAGTATATTGAGTAAAATAATTATGGCATACCAAAGAATAGAAAAACCTGCCCTTCAAAAGAGATTATCGGATGAGCCGCGAAGATTCATCCAGGTCATATATGGCCCCCGGCAAATAGGCAAAACCACCTTGGTAAGACAGATAATGGCAGAGTTGGATTATCCAAGTTTCATGATAGCCGCGGATGCAGTGCCGGCCGGAGATGGTGTGTGGATTTCCCAACAGTGGGAAAATGCCCGGATCCGTCAACAGCAGCATCCCGAAACGCCTTTTCTCCTGGTCATCGATGAGGTGCAGAAGATCGACAACTGGTCTGAGCAGATCAAGGCTGAGTGGGACAGGGATACTGCTGAGGAAATGGATATTCGGGTAGTGTTGTTGGGCTCATCCAGGTTGATGCTGCAGCAGGGACTGACAGAATCTCTGGCGGGAAGGTTTGAGGCGACTTACCTGGGACATTGGTCTTATAAAGAAATGAAGGATGCCTTCGGACTGACTGCCGAAGAGTTCATCTGGTTTGGAGGCTATCCTGGTGCCATCGCCCTAAAGGACGATGAGGATCGATGGAAGAATTATATCCGGGATTCACTTTTGGAAACAAGCATTTCAAAGGACATCCTGATGCTGACCCGTGTAGATAAGCCGGCGCTGATGAAGCGCTTGTTTGAGTTGGGTTCGGTGTATTCCGGTCAGGTGCTGAGCTACACCAAGATCATGGGACAGCTTGCCGATGCCGGCAATACGACTACTTTGGCCAATTATCTGAATCTGCTAAACGATGCCGGACTTTTGGGTGGATTGGAGAAATACAGCCCAAATATGGTCAGAAAGCGCTCTTCAAGTCCCAAGTTTATGGTCCATAATACGGCTATCATGTCCGGAATTTCCAATGAAAGTATGGATACCTTGTTGGCAGATCCTAAAGCTTGGGGTCGTTGGGTGGAATCCGGAGTAGGTGCGCATCTCATCAATCAATCCTTTAAGGACAAAAAATTAAATGTCTACTATTGGCGGGAAGGAAATGAAGAAGTGGATTTTGTGTTGGAATACAAAAAGCGGGTGATTGCCCTGGAAGTAAAGTCCTCCAAAACAGGTACACTTTCCGGAATGAATGCCTTCTCCAAGCAATTCAAACCTGAAAAAAACCTACTTATCGGTGCCGATGGAATCCCATGGCAAGAATTCCTTCAGATGGATATTTTGGATTTGTATGCATAATTATGGCAACTCTCACAGGTTGCCTTATTTATTTTTCTCGATGAAAGTTTTGGAAGATGGATGTTTGTGGAGACACAAACATTGGCGACAAATGATCCCATAGGGATCAAATATGGTTAGCCCCGAGTAATCCCGCTATCGGGAGCAACTCGGGGTAAAAAACGAGAACAGCGATTCCGGTTTTTGGCCGAGGAAATGCAAATGGGGAATTCGGGTCTCCGCCAAAAACAGGGAAGGTCAAAATCCCTTGCGCCCCCTTGCGAAACCTTTGAGTCCTTTGCGGTTAAAAAATATACCTCACGCAGTGATGCAGAGGAAACAGTCAGGAGACTACATTTTGGTGGTCCAAGTCTCAAAACTTGAACCATTTTTTATGCTTAATTACTCCATTTTTATTGCTTAATAATAAAATTGTAAGTTATTGAATATCAATGTATATGGAGGTATTTTAATTTTTTACTCAATGTGATGAGTAAAATTACTCAATAAGTTGAGTAAATTGTTTTTAATGGATGTTTGTGAAGACACAAACATTGGCGAGCAGTTAGGATATAAACATCGGCTAACTAATCCAAGGATTAAGCTTAATAGCAGTCTGAAGACTGCATTGCTTTGGTCCAAGTCTGGAGACTTGAACCA
>NZ_CDSBKL010000482.1:0-2734 GCF_977115555.1 Aquiflexum sp. | reverse complement strand
TTCAATTGCAATTGTTTATGCTGTTTGTTCTAATGATTTGCGGTATAGGCTTGCAACTTTACAATGGCTATTATCATTTTGAAATCGGACTGTATTTTTTTCATCTTTTTCTTATCACCTTTCCTGTGTTGATGGTTTGGGCGGCCCTGTCTGTATTTATCCATACAGTAATGCCCAATTTATACCTTGGTATTTTCATTTTGATACTTATCTGGTTGGTCAAAGACTTTCTGCCCCAAATAGGAATAAATACCCACCTTTTTTTGTTCAATTCCCCTCCGGCCGTGAACTATAGTGACCTCAACAGCTATGGGAATGGGTTGATTGGCCATCTCCTTGTCAATTCCTATTGGATTTCATTTGCTGCATTATTGCTCATTTTTGCCTATTTGTATTGGCAGCGAGGTTTGGTATATTCTATTCAGGAACGGTTTAGCAAATCCATTTCTAGGTTTAAAGGTTTGGTGCCTATTGCAACTGTTTTGTGTGTATTCCTTTTTTTTCTTTTGGGAATAAAAATCTACAAGGAGGAAAACAGTCTGATCAAACCTTCAGGAAATGAAACCCAAACTTTGGAATATTTCCGGAATACTTTTGGAAAATACCGATCAACCATACAACCGAAAATAGTTTCTGTCATTTTGGAACTTGAGCTGTTTCCTGAAAAACAGTCTTTTTTGGCAAAAGGGGAATACCTTTTGGTCAATAAATCCTCCCAAAAGATAGATAAATTGTTGATCAGGACTGGGTATGATGAAATTACCGGATACTCTTTAGACATGCCATCATTTTTGATAGCAAGAGATACCGCCATGCAGTTTGCGGTTCTCATATTGGAAAGTCCGCTTTTGCCTGAAGATACCCTGAAAATGAGATTTGAAATAAAAAATAAACCAAATTCACTCTTTTATCAGAATTCTCCGGTGCTTCATAATGGCACTTTTCTAAGGACTGATATCCTTCCCCGCCTGGGCTATTTTTTTGATCAGGATTTCAAACAGCCTACAGACAGCCGGGTTGAAAATGTGAGTTTCTATTCTTCTCACGCTGATTTATTGCATCTTGAAACAACCATCAGCACAGATCATTCCCAAAAGGCGATAGCTCCCGGCTACCTTCAAAAACAATGGACGGAAAAGGGCAGAAATTATTATCATTTCAAAACGACAGATAAAATCAAATTCTCTTTTGCTTTTAATTCAGGTAATTTTTCCCTCCATAAATCCAGCCATAAGGGAGTGGATTTGGAAATATACCATCACCCAAACCATAGTTCCAATTTAAATGAAATGACGGAGGGCCTCAAAGCAGCCCTTGATTACAATACTTTTTACTTCGGCCCATACCAGCATGGGGAGGCCAGAATTGTGGAATTTCCGCTTACTGAAGGAAGCTTTGCTTCAGTAATGGGTAATTCTATCCCGACTTCTGAAGTTCGGTTTATCCAGAAAAGCGAACTGAAGCCCAAGCATATTGATTTAGCTTTTTATGTTCAGGCCCACGAACTGACACACCAATGGTGGGGCAATCAGCTGGTGCCTGCAGATGCCTTGGGCGCAAAAATGCTCACAGAAAGTATCACTGAATACATCAGCCTAAGGATTTACGAAAGGTATTTTGGCCCGGAAAAAGCCCTGAACTTTTTGGCTTTGCAACGCAAACGATATCTGGAAGGGCGTACCCAAGAAACCGGAGAGGAAATGCCGCTGTATCTCGTAAAGCCGGAACAAGAATACATTGCATATGGAAAAGGAGCTATGGCATTGAATAGCCTGCGGTATTATGTGGGAGAAGACAAGCTGAACAATCTGTTAAAGGCATTTCTGGAAAAATATAAATTCAGAACTGACAGTTATCCCACTACTGTCGGTTTGATTACTGATCTCAAAAAATCAATTTCCCCGGACTTCCATTATATCATCAGTGACATGATGGAAACCATAACTTTCTTTGACAACAAAATAACCGGATTAAGGGAAATGTCAGGAAACAAATTGGAGTTAACCATCGACATCAAAAAGCTCGACCATACCCTGAAAAATGAAATGGAAGTCCACCGAATATTTATTGAGATTGGGCAATATAACCAGGAAGGGCAATTGATTGGTATAGAGCAATACCGCGTATCGTCAGGTGTGAATAAAGTAATCATTTCACCAAAGCCAGATGTCAAAAGCGTTTCACTTGATCCTCTCCTCCATTTTATTGAGTTGGAAATAGAGGATAACCGAAAGAACATCAAATAAACTGGGTTATTTTTTAAAAATATTATTCAAAGAAAGCCTGTCTTGTTATCCTGCTTCTCCTGAAGTAGGATAACCAACTTTCGTTCGAGCTTCAGAAAAGCTGATGAAATCACCAAATCCCTATCCTCTGAGGGTAGTGCAGTACCTTCAGAAGGTACTCAAGTATGTTCCGAACCTAGTCAGGAATTCACATTTACTACATTTTGAAACTTTTTTATTTCAGAGGTATTGAATTTTAATACACAGAAAGTCTTTTTCATTACTCGTCCATTGATTTTGAATACACATCGAATCTTTTTTAATACACGTGAACTCTTTTTTACAACACGAGTATACATTTTTAATACAGCAGAAGTCTTTTTGATTCAACGTGTATTCTTTGAGAATACATGAGTAGGTTAATTCATCAGACGAGTATTCTTTTTTGGTATTGGAGTATTCTTTTTGAATACAGGAATACTCTTTTAAGGTACATGAGTACCTTCAGA
>NZ_CDSBKL010000481.1:0-2735 GCF_977115555.1 Aquiflexum sp. | reverse complement strand
TAAGGTCTTGATAACCCACATCAAAAGCGGACAATTTTATCTCACTGAAAATCTATTGGATGAGGAAGGTAATATTACAAGTCAAAAAAATATCTCTTTGAATACTGGAGAATACAAAACAACAACCTATACCTATATTTATGATACTACCGGCAATTGGATAGAAAAAAGAGAATTTATTGACAATCGCCCAAGAAAGGTCTTTCGTAGAGAGATTGAATATTTTATGAATTAAACACTTTCTATGCTATAATTTGAATAGCAATTCATCCCCTAAACCACCCTCGTCTCAGAATAAAGGTCGTAAGCAGCTACCAAAAGTTGATGGTCAGGAGCCTGACCATAGCGGGCAAAATTATTCAGTTCGCTCCGCTCTTCTATATATACCGGGATGTAGGCGCGGTCAAGTTCGTCCCATATGACCAATAGATAAGCAAAGGGTGTTTTACTCAATCGCCCTTTCTTTAGCCATTCCTCAAAAATAGATTCATTAAGCGCCTTAGGGAAGTTCGGACCGTCAAACATTTTTTGATTGTATTTTTATTAAGTTCAAAGATAACCGAACATTAAAATTTCCTAGCATTAAATGATTCCTACTTTGCTTGAGGCTTTTTTTACTCTTGTTTACATCCTTAACTGATGGTGAGGAGCGAGATCAATTTTCGCTTCCGGGACCATAAACCCGTTTCGCATTTTTGATTACTTCGGCATTATCCAAACTCATCGGCTTCAATTTTTGATTGAGGAAAAGTTCCATCTGATCATCAAAGTGAGGGCTGCCAGGATCATTCCTTGCCCCAAAGACATTAATCGTTTCGATCTTTGGATTCCCTCGCCGAAGCGTACAGTCATGATGCAAGATTCGGCTTCTAAGCCCTAAAATCAACCGGAATAATTGATATTCGGATTTTCTCCCACATTAAACTTTTTTTATTACCCAATGCCAAATGGACTAAATAACCACCAGATTAATAATACCAAGGCGATCAAAATCACTGTTAACAGGATATCAGTTGTCAATTTAAAAGGAACAGGTGTTGTTCTTTTTTGGAAAGTAACTAATTCCAATGTAGCTGCTGGTTGAGGTATCCCTAATTTACTTATTGCCATTAAAATTACCGAGCAAAAAATAAAGAGGAATAGAGCGAAATGTAAAAAATTGACACCCAAGAAATAATCCATCATACTTTTTTCGGCAATCGATATGATGCCATCATTATTCATGAATTCAATAACTAATCTAAATATCCCAATAGCAAAACCCGTCCAAAGCGTGATGATCGCTGCTTTGGCATTTATCCATTTATAATAAAGGCCGAATAGAAATACTGCTGCGATTGGTGGAGAAATATAGGCTTGAATACTTTGCAGGTAATGAAAAATGCCGCCTCCCATCAAGGCATTCATAAAGGGGATCCATCCTAAACTTACAATCACAATTACCACTGTAGAAATCCGACCAAAACGAACCAAATCTGTTTCGGAAGCATCTGGTCTAAATTTTTGATAAAAATCTATAGTTAACAATGTGGAACATGAATTGAAAGCGGATGATAAGGAACTCATTAGTGCCGCTAATAATCCGGCAATAGCCAATCCTTTTAGGCCGGTGGGAAGAAATTCAGTAATCATCACAGGAAGTGCTTGGTCAGCATTGTCCAAGGAAAAGCTGATCATGCCTTTTTGTAGTAAGGCATAAGCAATAACTCCGGGAAGGAAAAAAAGAAATACAGGCAATAATTTAAGATAACCTGCAAATAGTGCCCCTTTTCTAGCATTGCTAATGTCTTTTGCAGACAGCACCCGCTGTACAATGAATTGGTCGGTACACCAATACCAAACACCTAGAATCGGTGCACCAAACAACATCCCGGTCCAGGGATAATCCGTGTCTTCCATCGGTCGCCAAAGATTGAAAAATCGATCAACCGGTGGATTACCCTCTGTTTGTGCGGCCGTTGCTATGGTACTTATCATTTCATCCCAACCTCCTAATTGATACAATCCAAATATTGTGATAGCTGCTGTTCCAAAAATCAAAATAAAAGCTTGAACCATATCGGTATAGATTACCGATTTAAGACCGCCAAGGACAGTGTAAAATCCGGTAGCAATGACTGTAATAATCGCTCCTGTCCAAAATGGGATACCCAAAATCTCAAAGACCAAGGCCCCTGCGAAAATAATCAGTGAAATTTTGGTGATGATATAAGCCAAAATCGATATTACTGATAAATAAGTTCGGCAAGCCTTTGAGTAGCGCTTTTCAAGAAATTCAGGCATTGTATAGACGCCTGTTCGCAGATAAAATGGTACGAATACCCATCCTAATAATATCAAAATTAAGGAGGCTAAGATTTCAAAATTTGCCATAGGCATATTCGCTCGTGCACCTGCACCGGATACGCCAAGAATAATTTCAGAACCGATATTGGAAGCAAACAAAGATGTACCAATCACTATCCATCCTTGGCTTCTGCCGGCCAAGAAATAATCAACTGATGAAAAAACACCACCTTTTTTTTCTGTTGCTGCCCATTTCGCTATCCAAAGAATAAGAGCAAAGTATATGGCAATAATTAAGAAATCTAAAAAACCCATCTTTTTATATTATTGTGTTGTTTTAGTATTTAGCCTTATTGGGTGCCTTTAGCATAAGCTCAAATCCGTCAAGAATTTATGGATTGGTCCACTAATCCACCACAAAAACTTTTTGGAAATGAGGTTGCAGACTG
>NZ_CDSBKL010000480.1:0-2740 GCF_977115555.1 Aquiflexum sp. | reverse complement strand
GGTTGGCAACATCATTTCTGGTACCGTCAGCTGCCTGTGTTCCTACCCAAACTTCAGCAGAACCGGTTTTTACATGGGCAACGGCATTGAGCGGTTCCATTTGTGCATGGTATATATAATCGTTTTTATAATCTGCCTGAATGGTCTTTTGCGCTTTTGGAAGTTCCTGGTTCAGATCTCCTGCCTGAGTAACAATACTTCCTGTTTTGGATGATTTGGAAAGTTCCTCATACTCTGCATAAGCCTCTTGGCTGTTGTGGGATTTTGCCTTTGGGTCTCCTTTCCAGGTGATTTCCATGATCTGTTTGGCATAAAAGGCTGTTTCCATACTGTTTGCCACGACTCCAATCCCATGATTTAAGGTTACCAAATCCAAAACTCCCTTTATGTTTCTGATAGCAGCCTCATTTTGGATTTCAGGTTGTGTACCGTTCACAGGTGCACGACGGATCGCAGCATAGACCATGTCAGGCAAATGGATATCCCCTGAATAAACCGCAGAACCATTGACTTTGAATGGAATGTCATAGCGCTGATAGTCTTTCCCTATTAATTTGAAATCTTTGGGATTTTTTAACTCCGAATCAGGGATTTCGGGAACAGATTCAGGGATTTTGACAAACTCCACAATCTCTCCGTAACTGATTTTCCTATTACTGGCTGCATGATAAACCATTCCCGAATCTGTTTTCAATTCTTTTCTGTCCACTCCCCATTTTTCAGCCACTGAATTCAGCAATACATATCTGGCTTGGGCACCGGATTGACGGAGGTTATTGTAGTGCCCACTTACCGATCGGCTTCCAACAGTCAGCATACTTCCGCCTCTTTCGCCACCCCAACCTATTCCATAGATTTCTGGTTCGACCGGTGAATCTTCTATGGTGACCTTGGACCAGTCTGCATCCATTTCCTCAGCAAAAATCGCAGCCAAAGCCGTCATTGTACCTTGCCCCATTTCAGCAGCAGGATTGTATATTTTTACCGTGCCATCCGAAGACAGGTGAACCCAAGCGGAAATCTGTTTGGTATCTGCAACTTCCCCATTCTTAAATACCAATGCAGGCAAGCCAACTGCAGATACCAAAAAGGTAATGCCTCCGCCCAACTTCAGGAATTTCCTTCGGCTCAATCCTTGTGATTCAATTTGCTTTTCCATGTTCAGATTTTTTGGGAGGTTTTTTCGATCGCTTTCAAAATTCTCAGGTAAGTACCGCAACGGCAAAGCACACCATTCATATGCTTGATGATTTCATCCCTGTTTGGGTTTGGGTTTTCTGCAAGCAAAGCTGCCGCCTGCATAATCTGACCGGACTGACAATACCCACATTGTGGAACCTGTTCCTCTACCCAAGCAACCTGAAGCGGATGTGAACTGTCTTCAGAAAGTCCTTCTATCGTAGTGACTTTTTTTCCCTGAACCTGAGAAAGTGGCGTAATGCAGGATTTGATGGGTTTGCCGTCAAGGTGAACTGTGCAGGATCCGCAAAGGGAAACCCCACATCCAAACTTGGTACCGGTCAACTTCAGCCTTTCCCGTAGTGTCCAAAGTAAGTTGGCATCGTCCTCAGCGGTGATTTGGACAGATTTGCCGTTGAGTGTAAAGGAGTATTGCATGGCTTGGGTTGGGTTAATGGTAATTTGGTTTTTGGTTATTGGTAATATGCTAGCAGAATCTGGCTCTATTCATTTCTAAAACCAATTGGAAATCATTAAGTTAAAAAAAATTTATGGGAAAATAAACCGGTCTTAAGTTGGAAGATCGGAATTTAGGAAAATTTGCAAATCAGGACTTCTATTGATTTTATGTTCTTGTCTCGAGTCATTTGGTAAATTTCTCTCTTCAATTATCCAAATTTTATCCCTTTTTCCATTCTTTTATTTTTGGTTGTAGGAAAAACCCAAAACCTGCTAACTTTAAATCTTTGTAACCTTATCAACCTAATAACCTCAAATACATGAAACTTATTCGCTTCGGAGAAACAGGAAAAGAAAAACCGGGAATCATCAATCAGGATGGAAGATGGCTGGATTGCAGTGCTTTTGGTGAGGACTGGTCAGAAGATTTTTTGGAAAAAAACGGTCTGGAAAGACTGCAATCATGGCTTGACTCAAACATCCATAACCTTCAGGAAATCAGTGATAAATCAAGGATTGGTTCACCCATCAAAAGACCATCAAAAATCATCTGTGTCGGTTTGAATTATTCCCTGCACGCCAAAGAAAGCGGCATGCCTGTTCCTGAGGTTCCTATACTTTTTATGAAAGCAACTTCTTCGCTTTGCGGTCCTTTTGATCCGATTTTGATTCCGAGAAATTCTACAAAAACCGATTGGGAAGTCGAGTTGGCAGTGGTGATCGGAAAGAAAGCGACCTATGTCAGCAAAGAAGATGCGATGGATTATGTAGCAGGATATGTTTTGCACAACGATGTCAGCGAAAGGGATTTTCAGTTGCACCACGGCGGACAGTGGGTCAAAGGGAAAAGTGCAGATCACTTTGCGCCGCTTGGACCCTTTATCGCCACCAAAGATGAAATTCCTGATCCCCACAATTTAAGGCTTTGGCTGAAAGTCAATGGCGTAATGATGCAGGACAGCAATACCTCTGACCTGGTTTTTGACATTCCTACTTTGGTTTCTTATATCAGCCAATACATGACGCTATTGCCTGGTGATGTGATTTCAACAGGAACGCCATCAGGCGTTGGATTAGGACTCAAACCTCCACGCTACCTTAA
>NZ_CDSBKL010000479.1:0-2745 GCF_977115555.1 Aquiflexum sp. | reverse complement strand
AAATAAAAAAACCATGGAAAGGGAAATCAAATGAAGCACACTGAATAAAAAAAAAAGGTCAATGCTTTCGAAAGCATTGACCCATATAGGTATTTCTATTTTCTAATTAAAAATCTTATTGATCTTATCGATTTTACCATTTACGATGGAATCTACCCTCGAACTTGATTTGTTGACAAGAGAATCAAGGACTTTGACCTTTTCTGTTTCCAAATTGATGAGCGAGTCAAGTGAATTGATTTTATCCAACTCCTTGTTGACAATTGAATCAAGCTTCAATGCCTTGTCAGTAATGCTGTTGAGTTTGTCTTCTACTTTTTTTTCAATGTCGCCACAAGAAGTGAAAACAAAGAAGCCAAAGAGGATGGGGAGGAATTTGAATAAGGTTTTCATTTTTGGTTTGGTTAGATTTTTGGATGAATACTTCGGTTACATCACGCCAATCCTTACGCCGATTTTTTGGGGTTGTTTTCCCAAATAGGCTGAAAACCCTATAATTAATCACAATTCATTTGATGCACTATATAAATGTTTTTTATGATCGGCCAAAAATTCACTTTCTCTTTTTCGCCGGGTTGGCTTTCCTGATATTTTCATCCAACCTAAAAATCACAATGTCTGATATCAGTTCCAAAGGAAGCGGTTTGTCCAACGGAAACTGAACAGTTCCCTTTGCAGTAGGATATGGCGCAAGTTCTTTCTTGAATTCCGCTATACCTGAGGCTCCTGGATAAAATCCGATGTGGGTTTTATAAGCTGCAAAATGGACAAGGTTTCCATGAAACTTAAAAGTAGGAATGCCATAATTGATGCATTCCACTGCCTCAGGAGCAACTTTCCGGATAGAGTGTCGGATGCCTTGCAATTGCTCCTGAATGTCCTCGGGAAAATCCTGGAGGTATTCATCTATGTCTTTAGCAGCTGTTTTCATTGGGTCAAAGAAGGTTGAATAGTAAATGTTTATCCTAATTCTGTGGCTATTTCTCTACCATTTCTAGACCATTCACTCCAGGAACCTACATACAGTTTGGGGATTTCCATTCCTGCATGTGCCAAAGCCAATAGTGTGTGGCAGGCCGTGACTCCCGAACCGCAGTGCACAATGATGTTTTCGGCAGATTTTCCTTCCAATGCTTTCTCATATTTTGCTCTGAGTCCTGTAGGAGAAAGGAAAAATCCTTTAGGATCAAGATTAGAGGCAAAAGGAATATTTACCGCTCCCGGTATGTGTCCCGCCACCAGATCGATGGGCTCTTTTTCCCCACGGTACCGCTCATTTTCCCTTACGTCTATGACAAGATACTCAGGATCTTGCGATACCTTATCGATTTCCCGGATATCAGCAACCGGCAATTGCCAGAAAGAAACTTTGTAATTTCCTTTAAGATATACTTTTTCAACCTCTGAGCTTAAAGGAAAACCTGCATGGATGGCAGCATCCATTCCTCCATCCAAAACCTGTATTTTTTCATGACCGATTGCCCGCATCATCCACCAAAACCGGGCTGCGGCATTGGCTCCGTTTTTATCATCATACACAACGACATGAGACGATGGGCTGATGCCCAGACTTGACAACAATTCCGAAAACCGGGAGGCTGTTGGTAAAGGATGTCTTCCTCCCTCTGCAAAATCCGCTTTGATATCAGAAAGTTGGCTGTTTAGGTCCACATGATGGGCTCCTTTTAAGTGTCCGGCTTCGTAGTTAGCTTTTCCAAACCTAGCATCGATGAGAACAAATTCAGGCAGTGCTGATAAAAGGAGTAAATCAGAAGCGGAGATGATCGGTGAAAGGTTTTGAGTCATGTTTGTTTTATTGGGTTTCTAAATTCTCAAAAAGTAAACCAAGGATAAGGTTCATTGACAAAATCCAATGCCCTAGTCAATCCATCACCGGGGATCAGTTTGAGTTCAGGTTGTACGGATGGATTGGAAGGATAGGACTTTCCGTCAAATTTCACAATCCTGTTCTTTCTCCCTGAATAAATGATGAGGTCTTTCCATCCATTTGTTTTGACAGTGTCTATGACTACAGGGTAATCAGCGACCGTAAATCTGGTGATGATATTGCCTTCATGGTCCAAAATCAACTGACTGCAACCACCGGAACCACAAAAATAAGGCCCTGTAAATCCAACCATGATTTCCGTTTTGCCATCATCATTCAGGTCATATTCGAAAAATATAAATTTTCTACTGTAATCGTCGATGATGTTTTTATCAAGATCATCTTTGAACATGCCCTGAATGGTTTTTCTAACCAAATCAGCAGTTTCTTTCGAGCTGCTGTTGATAGCATAGAGGTTGCCTGGAATGGTGTCTGTGGGATCGGGGTCATAGACCTCTTCAGGGACCGCCATTTCTGTTTGGATGCTTTCAGGTTGTTCGTTTTCGTCGGATTTTGGAGACTGACAACCTACAGTTCCCAAAATCAGGAGACTGATCAGGATGAAGATTTGGCTTTTTGACATAGCTGAAATTATTTGGGGTCAGAGGCTTGTTTTTGGATGGATTTGATTTCATCCCCAATATAATTCATTGCCTTTTCAAAAGTCTCAATCCGCTTCCCTTACTGAGAAAAAATTTTCTTATCCATCAGTTTTATTGGTATTTTATTCCATACCAAAAATTTCCAAAAGGAAACTCCTCCGTTTTTCTTTATATTTAAAGACAACCAATATCCAATAACCCAATTCTTGTACTGAGCGAAGTAAGTAACCAATATAACCATAAACCAAATAATCA
>NZ_CDSBKL010000478.1:0-2746 GCF_977115555.1 Aquiflexum sp. | reverse complement strand
AATATGCTTCCCACAAACCAATAATTCTCGGGCAATTTGTAACTTTCAACATGGCAAGAATTCGGAAAAATACTTTAAGAAAAATATTAATGGCGATGGCTTTCCTAATGGGCAGCTTTTCTGCTTTTTCTCAAAATGACAGCACAGCCAATGAGATGCTCAGTGTAAGGAAAGGAATACAAGGCTTTCCGGTTCTTGGAGTGATGAATGATACCATATTCTATGTTTTTACCAAAATTGGGACATCCATTCCCAGCGAAAGGGCAATGCACATTACCGATAAGATCAGGAGACTGTACAATGATCCCAATTTTAATGTTGATTCTTTGACGATTGTGCAATCTGAATACGCTGTAGATCTTGTCTACAAAGACATAATCGTGACGAGTGTTTCACCCTTGGATGCGGGGATTTATGACAGGGATTTGATGGAGATTTCCGAAGAAGCCAAAAGAAGGATTTCCAAATCCATCAAAAATGCCATCGAGGAAAACAAAATCAGCAAAATCTTATTCAGGATTTTGTATACGTTCATCGTGTTTGTAGTTGCATTGGTCCTTTATTGGCTATTAAACAAAGGATATTTAAGAATATTAAAGTTTCTAAATAAGAATAGAGCTAGACTTCTAAAAAATCTGAGCTACAAGGATTACACTTTTTTGACTGCCGAACAGGAACTCAAAGGAATTCTGATATTGCTTAGGGGTATCCGCTTGTTTTTATACTTTGCCCTTGGGTATGCGGTTTTGTCGATTGGCTTCAGTATTTTTCCCAGAACCCGTGGTTGGGCAGATTCCTTATTGGCACTAGTTTGGTCGCCTTTCAGGTCTATTTTGTTTGCTGTATGGGATTACATGCCAAACCTTGCCACCATTATGGTAATTGGCTTTGTGATGTATTACTTCATCCGTTTTGTCAGGTATATTTTCTTGGAAATAGAAGCAGAGAAACTGAAACTTTCCGGATTTCATTCAGACTGGGCCATGCCCACTTATGGCATTGTTAGGGTGTTGTTATATGCTTTCACTATTGTCCTTATTTTCCCCCATTTGCCCGGATCGGATTCGAATATTTTTAGGGGGGTTTCGGTATTTATAGGGGTTCTTTTTTCTTTGGGTTCTTCTTCGGCTATTGCCAATATGGTCGCAGGATTGGTGATTACCTATATGAGGCCGTTCAAAATCGGCGATAAGATTAAAATTGGCGATGTCACTGGGGTTGTGTTGGAAAAAACACTTTTGGTCACCCGTATCAGAACCATAAAAAATGAGGAAATCACCATTCCCAATTCTACTGTATTAAGTGGAAATACTACAAATTACAGCGCCTTTGCAAAATCCGAAGGACTTATTGTCAATACAACAGTGACCATCGGGTATGATGTGCCTTGGCGGGAAACACACGCTGCGCTGATAGAGGCCGCATTGAGGACAGAATTGGTGATGAAAGAACCTGTGCCTTTTGTTTTTCAGACAAGCTTGGATGATTTCTATGTGTCCTATCAGCTCAATGCTTTCACCAAAGAATCCATCAGAATGGCAAAAGTCTATTCCGAATTGCACCAGAATATCCAGGATGTGTTTTTTGAAAAGGGAATAGAGATCATGTCTCCTCATTACCGTTCGGCGAGGGATGGCAATATGACCACAATTCCGGCCAATTATCTTCCCAAAGATTATCAGGCACCTACTTTTAATATCAAAGCAGACCATAAAAAAGAAAATTAAACAAAGTTGGTTTGAATTCTTCCAATTAAAATAATGTCAGACAACTTCAAAATTGTACGAACAGACTCCCAAAATCCTGAGTTTATTAAATTAGTAAACCAATTGGATACTTACCTTGCTGTGACTGACGGAGAGGAACATGGTTTTTATGACCAATTCAATAAAATCCAAAATCTCAAACAAGTGGTGGTGGCGTATGAACATGATATGCCTGTTGGATGTGGTGCCATCAAAGAATTTGCATCAGATGCCATGGAAGTCAAGCGGATGTTTGTCAGACCGGAAAGTAGAGGAAAAGGAATCGCAGGGAAAATTTTGGCTGAACTTGAAACTTGGACTTCTGAAATGGGTTATTCCAAATGTGTCCTTGAAACAGGCAAAAGACAGGCGGAAGCTGTAGCCTTGTATATGAAAAGCGGATACAGGATGATTCCCAACTATGGCCAATATATCGGCATGGAAAACAGCATTTGTTTTGAAAAGGTATTGGAAATTAAAACCTCATAAAATAAGAAATCATTGAATCAGGAGTTTGATTATATCATAGCAGGGGCAGGCGCATCTGGGCTTAGTTTGGCACTTTATATTTTGGAAGAGCCTGCTTTGAAAAAAAAGCGGATTTTGATATTGGATAAGCATGCCAAAAACAGCAACGACCGCACTTGGTGCTTTTGGCAAAAGGAGGCAAGTCCCTTTGATCATATCCTTCATGCAAGTTGGGATGAACTCTATTTTCATTCTCCGGTTTTTTCCAAAGTTCTGGAAATCCAACCCTATCGTTATAAGATGCTTCGGAGCAGGGATTTTTATGGATTTTGTTTTGAAAAAATAAAAGCGTCTCAAAACATTACTTTTGTCCAGGAAGAAATCAAGGAAATAAAAGATGATGGAACTGTCATCTGTGAAGGTCGGACTTTTAAAGGAAGCTATGTCTTCAACAGTGCTTTTGTTACGATCCCAAAGACTGAAGGCAGACACCATCTGTTGCAGCATTTCAAAGGTTGGTTTATCAAAAGTGA
>NZ_CDSBKL010000477.1:0-2747 GCF_977115555.1 Aquiflexum sp. | reverse complement strand
AATATCACTGCATTTATTTACCAAAACCATCAGCCCCTGAACACCGTGAGCAGATACCTCATCGTGGTTCCTTCAAATGCAGAAAAGGAAATGGGATTTGTATTTTGGCTCCTTAGAGTTTGGAATATCGGGAGAAACACGGGTTGTAAATTGGTATTTTTCGGGTCAGGAGAAACACTAAAATACATCGAACAGGTTCAAAAAAAGTATAGTATCAAAACGGGTTTTGTGGAATTCTCAGATTGGGAAGACTTTTTGATCATATCGAGAGATTTGAAGGAAGATGATGCGCTGATGGTGGTATTAAGCAGGAAAAACGGAGTTTCATTTGATCCTGTAATGGATAAGATTCCCAAATACCTAAACAAATATTTCAGCAAAAACAATTATATCCTGATCTATCCGATGCAGTTTGACTTGGAGGATAATGGACGGTATAATTACATAGGGACCTCATTTTTTAATCCTTTAATAGCTGGAGTCCAGGATTTTGAGGCATTCACAAATTCAATCTCAAAGATTTTCAGAAAAAAATAAAAATCCCCGGATATTTTCCGGGGAAAGGTTTCAATTGTCTTCTCCTCTTAATTTTACTACTGCCCCTTCGAGAATGGTGTTTATCCTGACCTGACAAGCCAATCTGCTAGTAGGATAGTATTCCGGCAGGTTCTCTAATTGGTCTAGCTCCACATCACTTGCATTTCCCAATTCATCATTTCCTTCCAAAATTTCCACATGGCAAGTCGCACATAAAGCCATACCGCCACAGGTTGCCAAAACCGGGTATTCAGAAGCTTTTAATATTTCCATTAAGCTCAAACCCATGTCATCGGGAGCTTCTACGGTCTGACGGTTGCCGTCATGATCTTCTACAGTGAATGTTACCATGTCTCAAAAGTAAGATTAAAATGAATTTACACCATTCACGGTAGTATATTTAAAACTCAATTTTTGATCAGGATATACAAATTTGAAAGCCGAATGCATCATGATGGCAGCTTCATGGAATCCACATAGGATAAGTTTCAATTTGCCCGGATAAGTGTTTATATCGCCAATGGCATAGATTCTTTCCACACCAGTGGAATAATCTCTGGTATCGACCTCGATGGCGTTTTTGTCAATGTTCAGCCCCCAATCAGCGATTGGTCCTAATTTTGGGCTTAACCCAAAAAGTGGAATCAGGTAATCCGTATCAACTGTGATTTCTTCTTTGGTTTTGCCTTCGAGGATGACGGTTTTCAGAGTGCCGTTTCCTCCTAATTCTTTTAGGTTGGCAGAAAGTATCAAATCTATTTTTCCTTTGTTTGCAAGGTCAAATACTTTGGCAGCAGAATCAGGTGCGCCACGGAAAGTTTCATTTCTATGTACCAAGGTGACTCTTTCGGCTACATTAGCGAGATAAATCGCCCAATCCAAGGCTGAATCCCCGCCACCTGCAAGCATCACTTTTTTATCTCTGAAAAGCTCCGGGTTTTTTACCATATAGGTCACTCCTTTGCCTTCAAATTTCTCCAGATTTTCTAATACTGGTTTTCTTGGTTCAAATACTCCTAAACCGCCGGCAATAATGATTACCTGGGCATGAACCTGGGTTTTGTCATTGGTAGTGACAATGAATGAACCATCTGTCTGTTTTGCTAAATGATCCACCCTTTCGCCTAAAGTGAAGGTTGGTTTAAAAGGCTTTATTTGTTCCATCAGGTTATCTACCAAGTCTTGCGCCTTTATTTCAGGATATCCGGGAATATCATAGATGGGTTTTTGGGGATAAATCTCTGAAAGCTGTCCTCCTACTTGAGGGAGGTAGTCAATCAGATGACAACGCATCTTTAGTAAGCCTGCTTCAAAGACTGCGAATAACCCAACAGGTCCGGCTCCGATGATACAAAGGTCAGTAGTAATCATGATGTCTGCTTTTTTTTTAAAACCAAAAGGCAATACGATTGTTCGTACAAATATAATTAGTATGGCAAGTATATTTTAAATCTTGCTGATTTTTCTATTCCAAATTGTTGTAAATGGTGTTCAAAATCCTTTTAAATTCCTCAAAATCTGATTCTCCAAGATTTTCCCAAGCTTTTTCTCTGATAGAGGCGATCTTTGGTTTTAGCTCATTGACTTTTGAAATTCCCTCAGCGGTCAAGAGCAAATGGAAACTTCTTCTGTCCAAAGGATGTGGAACGCGCTCTACGTAACCTTTTTTGGTTAGGATGTCAATGATTCTGGTAAGCGTGGGCTGGTCTTTGAACACCATCTGAGCCAATTCGGTCTGGCTAAGGAGTTCATTTTCAGAAAGGTTTTTTAGAATGAGCCATTGGTCTACAGTAATGTCAAAGTCCTCTAGTTTGAACTTTCTTTGGGCATACTGCTTGACCCTTTTGGCTGTCCTGTCCAATAGGAATGAGTACTTACTGAATTGTTCCTGTGTCATACCAATAATTAGCATGACAAATATAGTGAATAGAAATAATTAAAAAATAAAAACCTATAAATATTATAGGGAATATAGGATGTTGTATAACGATTAATTGGAAGCCAATCCTTCTTTTCTATATATGAGGTTGCCTTCTTTGTCCCATTCAGCTCTGATGTAGGGAGTAAAATTTTTGGTAAAGGGTTTATCTTGGTATTGGATTTCTCTTTTCCTTACCGTTTTCTCTTTGACATTCCAATATTCTGTCCAAAGACCAACCTTTTCACCAAAGTGGTATTCACCGACGACTCCCACCTGACCATCTTCATGG
>NZ_CDSBKL010000476.1:0-2761 GCF_977115555.1 Aquiflexum sp. | reverse complement strand
GATAAGCCTCATAAATCCCATTCCACAAACCACAAAATTCCAACCCAAAAACACTTCATTTATTTTTTCCTTTACTCACCACACCTCCAAATCAAATTTTTCCCCTACCTTTGAATCCCATAAGAATCCAAACAATATTCTAGATCCTACCCTTCTTATGGGCAAATCCACCAAATATATCTTTATCACCGGAGGCGTTACTTCCTCTCTTGGAAAGGGCATTATTGCCGCTTCTTTGGCCAAACTCCTACAAGCCAGGGGCTTCACTGCCACCATCCAAAAGTTTGACCCTTACCTGAATATCGATCCGGGAACACTCAATCCCTACGAGCACGGGGAATGTTATGTCACCGAAGACGGGGCAGAAACCGATTTGGACTTGGGCCATTATGAGAGGTTTCTCAATACCCCGACATCTCAGGCAAACAACATCACTACCGGAAGGATTTACAACAACGTCATCACCAAAGAAAGAAAGGGTGAATACCTGGGAAAAACCGTACAGGTAATCCCCCATATCACGGATGAAATCAAAAGAAATTTTTTCAAACTCGGCGAGGAAGGCAAATATGATTTTGTCATCACAGAGATCGGTGGCTGCGTAGGTGATATCGAATCGCTCCCATTTATAGAAGCAGTAAGGCAAGCGAAGTGGGACATCGGACCAAACAACATCCTTGTGGTCCATTTGACACTTATCCCCTACTTGGCTGCTGCCAAAGAACTCAAAACAAAGCCCACCCAACATTCTGTCAAGCAACTTTTGGAAGCAGGTATACAGCCTGATATATTGGTATGCAGGACAGAACGCCACCTTCCTTTGGAAGTAAAAAAGAAATTGGCCCTATTTTGCAATGTGCAGCTGAACTGTGTCATCGAAGCCATGGATGCCGAAACCATCTATGATGTTCCTTTGCTCATGAAAAAGGAAAAGCTCGACGAAAGGGTCCTGAGCAAACTCAAGATGACTTCAAAAGTAAACACCGACCTGGAGCAATGGAAGGATTTTCTGGGAAGGTTGAAAAACCCCACACAGGAAGTCAATATTGGTTTGATCGGAAAATATGTTTCACTTCCTGACGCTTATAAATCAATCATTGAGGCATTCGTACATGCAGGTGCAGCCTGCGAATGCAAAGTAAACCTGACTTTGATTTCCTCTGAAGAATTGCTCCCTGAAACGGTAGCAAAAAAATTGGAACATTTAGACGGAATCCTTGTAGCACCGGGATTTGGAGAAAGAGGACTTGAAGGAAAGATAGAAACTGTTAAATTTGCCCGCGAGAATAACCTCCCTTTCTTTGGGATTTGTCTTGGCATGCAGGTGGCAGTAATTGAATTTGCCAGAAATGTACTTGGACTCAAAGGAGCAAACAGTACAGAAATGGATCCCAAAACACCTTATCCTGTGATCGACCTGATGGAAGATCAAAAAAATGTGGAATTGATGGGGGGCACAATGAGATTGGGTTCTTATGTATGCGAACTCCGAAAAGGAAGCAAGGCGGCACAGGCTTACGGAAAATCTAAGATCAAAGAAAGACACAGACACAGGTATGAGTTTAATAACAAATTCCTGGCGCGGATAGAAGAAAATGGGCTGATTCCTTCAGGAATGAATCCTGAGAGTCAGTTGGTGGAAATAGTCGAACTCAAAAACCATCCTTGGTTTTTGGGAACACAGTTTCATCCGGAGTATAAAAGTACTGTTTTGAATCCTCACCCTTTGTTTGTGAAATTCGTAACAGCTACTATTGACAACAAAAAATCAAATATTTGAATACCAGCCAAAATTAAGAGATAGGTAACAAAGGGTAAAAAGGAGTTTCTCCTTGATACTTTCTGTTACCTTTACTTTTCAAAAGGCATATACAGTAACAATATGGACAGAAACCAAGCGGCAGGCTTAATCTTATTTGCAGCAGTATTGCTGATTTATTCGATTTTCTTTGCTACCACTCCCGAACCACTTCCGGAAGAATTGAACAATACCAATGTGACGCAGACCATTCCCCAGGAATCCGTTGCTGTCGACACCATAGCGCAAGAAATTATCCAGCCTGACAGCATTCAGGACTTGATCGCCCAACGTCAGTTTGGGGTTTTTGCGCCAATGACCAAAGGAACAGCCGAGGAAGTGGTTCTTGAAAATGACCTCATAGCGGTTACTTTATCCACCAAAGGAGCTGAAATAGTCAAGGTGGAATTGAAAGAATTCAAAACATGGGACCAAAGACCATTGGTTTTACTTGACAATGAGACTTCGGATTTGAGCTATACCATTCAGACCGACAAAGGCCCGTTAAGCTTGAATGACTTCTATTTCAATCCTACGCTATCTTCTACCGAAGTGGAAGGAACCCCTGCATCCATCTTGACCTTTATCGCAAAATCCGGGAGCGGTGCGATTACCCGTACATATACCTTGCTAGATGGTGCCTATGTTTTGGAAAAATCTCTTGAGTTTACCGGACTTTCTAGCAACCTTAAAGATTCAAACGTTCAGATCAATTGGGATGACAGGTTGACCAGGCAAGAGCAGGATATCGAAGAATCCAGAAGAAAAACCAACGTCAATTTCTTCACATTGGCTGGAAGTCATGATTACCTTAGTGCTACATCCGAAGAGGACAATGAAGATGTGGCAGAGCCTTTAAAATGGGTGAGTTTCAGCCAAAGGTTTTTTACCACAGGAATCATTGCCGGAGATAATTTTAGCTCTGCCAAGCTAAACCAACAGACTCCGACTGACACCTTATCT
>NZ_CDSBKL010000475.1:0-2766 GCF_977115555.1 Aquiflexum sp. | reverse complement strand
CCTTCTAAGCAATGCAATAAAGTTCTCTAACAAAGGATCCAATATTGATATTTACTCCCAAAAGGAAGGGGAATTCATTAAACTCGTCATCCAGGATTATGGTTTGGGTATGAGTGAAATCCAACTTGACACGATCCTTAATCAACAAGTTTCACTATTAGAATCAAGTGTAGGAACCGATAAGGAAAAAGGAACAGGTTTAGGTTTGAACCTTTGCAAAGAATTTTTGGGGTTGATGGGTGGTAAACTGATGCTTGAAAGCAAAAAAGGGGAGGGTACCACTGCCATTTTGCTTTTGCAGAACGTCTCAGTCAATAAAGCCCAACAAGTGATTTGAATATCAATTCTTCAGGATTGATAGTTTTTTCAATCAATTTCAAATCTTTCAAGACCTCCATTGTTTCTTGAAGTGTATTTTTGGCTATATCTCCGTTTTTTGCCCACTGGGTTTGTGCAAGCCATGATTTGATATCTTCTAATTTGATTTTATAAGTCTCGCTGAGAATGGTAGGATAATCTGGATTTTGGAGGAGGTTGATTGATTCCTGATAAACCAAATCCCTTAGTTTACCAATAATTTCTGCATTCTCAAGTAAAACTGAGGGATTTGCTAAGATCACAAAGCAAGGCCATGGTGTGGGTATTTCTCCGATCCTTCTAAAAATCCCCTTGTCTACCAAGGGCTGGGTTGTGAATTTTTCCCATAGGAAAAGTTTGTGTATTTCATCCTGCAAAGCCTCTTTGGCACCATCAAGGTCACCGACGACTTCAAAATCCAGAGTTTCCAGGTTCCATTTTTCCCTTTTGGCCAATAAGAATGCCATCAAATGTGAACCAGACCCATACCTGCTGATGACAAATTCCCCATGTCCCAGTTCAGAAATGTCCTTGATTTCTGATTTCCCCGATCCATGTATTCCCCAAATCAAAGGTGATTCAATATGGTATCCAATAATCAATGCAGGATTTCCCTCGATCTTGTCCTTAATAAAACTTTCAGTCAGCACCACCGCTAGATCTGTTGCCCCTTCACGTAATGATTTGTTCATTGCACCCGAACCTTTTGGTTCGTCTATCCAATCCAATTGAATGCCTTTGGCTAAAAATGGCTGTCTTTTGACAACTTGCAGCCAGGGAAAATTAAAATGTTCAGGCACGCCGGTGATGGTTATTTTTTTCATTTTTTAGCTTTTGTAAATAACAAAAATACCGCTATTTTTTGATAGCGGTATTGCATTTTTAAGATTTTAAATATCCATCACATGTCATGCGTGGCATTTCTGTTGGTGATGAAAAGGTTGCTTAATCCTGCAACTATTAAGGAACACCCCGCCAAAACCATGGTATAGATTACCTCTTCCCCAAACAAAAACTTATACATAAAATTAATGCCTCCCAATGCTGCAACAATCTGTGGTATCACGATAAACATGTTGAAAATACCCATAAAAACGCCCATTTGCTTAGGGTTGACGGCGCTCGAAAGCATCGCATAGGGCATAGACAAAATACTTGCCCAAGCAACCCCTACCAATGCAAAGCAAATGTGCAACATCCAAGGTTCTGAGATGTAGTATATCAGGATAAAACCAAACCCACCTGCAATCAGACTGAACATGTGCAGCAGCTTTCTGTTTATTTTAATTTTGCTTGTCACGAATGCAAGAATCAAAGCAAAAAACATGGAGACCAAACCATACGTCCCAAGATAATTTCCAACACTGTCAGCGGCATCATTGTACACTTGGGAAGTGGTATCGGTGGCTTTGAAGATATGCTCAGTAATGGCTGGAGTAGCAAAACTCCACATGGTAAAAAAGGCAAACCAAGAGAAAAACTGCACCACGCCCAACTGCTTCATGACTTTGGGCATACCAGAAATGTTTTTAAAGATTTCTTTAAATCCATTTAATACACCTTTGCTATCTTCATTTTCCTTTTTGAGAGCATCCAGGTCTTCCGGGGGATATTCATCAGTAGTAAGAATAGTATATAATATAGAACTGAAAAGCACAACGGCTCCAATTGCGAATGCGAATTTAACTGAATCAGGAACCACACCCGGCTCTGCTGTATTGGGGACTCCAATCTGTGTCATAAACCATGGCAAATTACTTGCTACCCAGGTTCCTATGCCGATTATGAGTGTCTGAACAACGAATCCATAGGAACGCTGACTGTCAGGAAGTTTGTCAGCCACCAAAGCTCTGAAAGGCTCCATACTGATATTGATCGAGGCATCTAAGATCCAAAGTGCTCCTGCCGCCATCCAAAGGGCAGATGAATAAGGGGCAAAAAATAAAGCAATCGTACTTAACATTGCCCCAATAAGAAAGAAAGGTTTTCTTCTTCCGAATCTCGGATGCCATGTTCTGTCACTGAGGTAGCCTACAATCGGCTGGACAAGCAAGCCTGTCAGGGGAGCCGCGATCCATAACATAGGTATGGCATCTTTGTCAGCTCCCAATGTTTGGAAAATACGGGACATAAAACCTCCCTGTAGCGCAAATCCAAACTGAATACCTAAAAATCCGAAACTCATGTTCCAAATCTGCCAAAAACTGAGCCTTGGCTTTTTATCGATTGCTTGCATTATTTTGGGTTAAGATCTATGAATATACTCTTGGTAAAATAACTATTGAACTACTATGTCAAATGCTTCACTGAAATTATCAAATGTGAAAGTAGAAGCATTTTTAATTTCGAGATAAGGGTAAGTATATTCAGGTAATGGGTCAAATTCAGTCAGTTTCTTTAAAAATGCGA
>NZ_CDSBKL010000474.1:0-2766 GCF_977115555.1 Aquiflexum sp. | reverse complement strand
TCACGGCATCGGGATTGATGGAGTTGACGCGGATTTTGTAATCACCCAATTCTGCAGCCATCAGTCTCGTGAGATGGAGTTGGGCGGCTTTGGCAGAACCATAACCGGCGTTTTTTGGACCCGCTACCAACCCGTTTTTGCTGACAATGTTGATGATATCGCCGCCTTTGTTTTGTTTTTTCAGCACATCAAAAGCCATTTGAGAGACGATGAATTGTCCTTTGACCAAGATGTCGTACAGCCTGTCCCACTCTTCCAAAGAATGCTCTTCCAACGAACGGCTGATGCTGATGCCTGCATTGTTGACCACAATATCCAAACCGCCATAGTTGAGGCAGATTTCTCGGATACAGGCTTTCAAAGTTTCAGGTTTGGTTACATCAAGGTAAACACCGATGACATTGTCTTTGGTGAATTTCTTCTCAAACTCAGCTACGGAAGCAGCGAGTTTGGTATTGTTTATATCAGTCAAAACGACACAGGCACCTTCTTTCGCATATTTTTCGGCAATGGCTTTTCCGATACCTCCTGCACTTCCGGTGACCAAAGCCACTTTTCTTGACAGGGGTTTTTCGGCAGGCATCCTTTGGAGTTTGGCTTCTTCGAGCAACCAATACTCAATATTGAAAGCTTCCTGCAAAGGCAGCGACACATAAGTCGATATCGCCTCGGCGCCTTTCATGACGTTGATAGCATTGATATAAAACTCCGCCGCGACACGTGCGGTCTGCTTGTTTTTGGCAAAAGTAAACATCCCGATTCCCGGCCAAATGATGACCACAGGGTTGGCATCCCTGATTTTGGGACTGTTTGGATGCTTGTGGTCTTCGTAGTATTTGGCATAATTGGCCCGATATCCTTCAAATTGGCTGTTCAGTTTTTCAAGCAAACCTTTATTGGTCAAATCTTCTTCTGGTGCCAAATTTAAAACCAAAGGACAGATTTTGGTACGGAGAAAATGATCCGGGCAACTTGTACCCATCGCCGCAAGTGGTTCGACATCCTCGCTGTTGATGAATTCCATCACAGCAGGGGCATCAGTAAAATGTCCGACCATCAGGCCTTCCGAAGAACAGAGACCACGGAGTGTAGGAGCAAGTTTGGCAGCCTGATCCCGTCTTTGGGTTTCGTCCAAGGAAGTTGTGGTTTTGGTCCCACCAAAAACCGGTCTGTCCTTTCCATAATTTGCATGGAGGTATTGGCTGCAGGTTTCGATGACTTCAAGGCTGTTGATATAGGATTCGTAGCTTGTTTCTCCCCAGGTAAAAAGTCCGTGCTGTCCGAGGACAATTCCACGGAGATTTGGGTTTTTGGTGATGGCTTCTTCGAGTTTCAGACCAAGGTCAAAACCCGGTCTTTGCCAGGGAACCCAAGCGATGCTTCCTCCAAATAAGTCCTGAATGATTTTTTCGCCATCCTTTGCAGCCGCTATCGCGATCAGCGCATCCGGATGCAAATGGTCAATATGGGTGTAAGGCAAAAAGGAATGTAGGGGTGTATCAATGGAAGGCGCTTTGGAATTCAGGTCGTAGATGCAGTGGTTGAAAAGCTCCACCATTTCATCTTCGAATTCCAGTCCTCGGTATATTTTTTTCAGGGAATGCAGTCTGTCGAGGTACAAACCTGCCAAGCCGCTTTTGGTCAAAGTCCCGATGTCTCCACCCGAACCTTTCACCCACATCACAGGGACGTCATTACCGGTCAGCGGGTCTTTTTCAATGGTTTTGCAACTTGTATTTCCGCCGCCATAGTTGGTGATTCTCAGGTCAGCGCCCAATATATTGGACCTGTAGATGAGCATGGCCACTTCATCGTGCTTCAGTTGGTCTGCTTTGGCATCATCCCAGAGGTAGCTGACGTGCTCAAATTTCTTGCTGTTGTTTCCCATTTTGATTACAATTTTGATAGGTTAAAATTGATGGTTTGGTGCTGTTAATGTGTCCTGTACTATCTTGGAAATTATGTCAAAGATAGGAAGAATGGGGGCTATAAGACGGTTTCAAATTCCCTGATCCAGAGAATGTCCTGTTTCAATTTGCTTTGGTCCAAAGCAAGCAAAGCCCCCAATGCGGATGCTCTTGGTTGGTTGCTGAGGTAGATTTTTTGGTTTGGATACAAGAGTTGTAAAAAAGCCAAAAAGGTTTTGTTTTTGGTAAATCCTCCCGTGAGGATGATATCCGTAACCTTGCTTTTTCCCAAAACCAGATCCGTACTGCATTGCTGCCATTTGGCCAGATCGAGCATCAGTTGAAGGCAGGCTTCTTCGGCATTTGTAAATTCATCCAAAGGATTTTCACGTCCTTCCCATTTGACTTTTGGTCCGGAACCTTGGAAGCTGATAGGACTGAACATGTCTTTTTTGTTTGCTGCGAAAAGGGATTTGATCTGTCTTTGGGAGAACTCCAGTTTTTGCAGCCTTTCGACAGTATCTCCAAAATGGGAAGCAATCCTATTGATTTGTACTTCATATTCTTTGCCTAGGAAAATTCTTGCGCCCTTGACTTTGGTTCCATCAGGTTGGAGGAAACTCAGGCAGTCGCTGTCCAATTCTGTTTCGGTCAAAGGAATCTGGTCAAAGGGATTGAGAGAAATACTTCAGGTCCCGGTGGAAATCAGGACAAAAGGCCTGTCAACCAAACGGATATAAGGAAGCAGTGCTGCAGAACTGTCGTGCATCCCAAATCCGATTTTGACTTTTTGTCCAAAGAGACTTTTTTCAATCCCGGAATCTGTCGGGAAAGGAGGAAGAATACTGTCGATGTTTGA
>NZ_CDSBKL010000473.1:0-2780 GCF_977115555.1 Aquiflexum sp. | reverse complement strand
ATGATTACGCTTTGGGTTACGAGACTGCACAGGGATTTGATATTGCCACCATTGCAAGGAGAGGCGCAAGCGGATGGACGCTAAAAACTACAGGAAAGCAAGTTCATTCCTCAGGGGTTTTCAGGGAATCAGTTGGTTACGGCGCTATCTATGAGGCTGCAAGAATCCTCAACCAATTCAGAGAAGAATTGGCAGGTGAAAAATACCTCACATTCAACCCCGGCCAAATCATCGGCGGTTCTGACATCAGCTATGATGAAGATACGGGCGCGGGTGAAACATTGGGAAAAACAAACATCGTGGCAAGAGAAGCTTTCGTTACAGGGGATTTGAGGTTCCTCGGCGAACCACAAAAAGAAGCGGCACGTGAAAAGATGAAACAGATCGTATCCCAAAACCTGAACGGTACCACCGCAGGCATCGAGTTTGAAGATGGTATTCCTTCCATGCCGCCTACAGATGGAAATATGGCTTTGGTCAAAATCTTGAGTCAGGTCAGCTTGGATATGGGTTATGGTGAAGTTAAGGCCGGAGACCCCGGTTCACGCGGAGCAGGTGACATTTCTTATGTCGCGGATTACCTCGATTGCATCGATGGGCTTGGCGCATCAGGTACAGGCGCCCACTCCCCCGCCGAAACGATCAATATGAAGCAATACCCCGATTTGATCAAAAGGAGTACTTTGTTTGTGTATAGGTTGATAAATTTATAAATGATTGAGACCTGTCGGTTATTTGAAACCTGATAGGTCTTTAAAAACTCTTTTTCTTTGTGTTTTTGTGTCTTTGAGGGAAACAACTTTTTATATTTAATACGATGCAAAAACTCTATGTCATTGCGGGACCAAATGGAGCAGGAAAAACGACAGCTTCCTACACCATATTACCTGAAATACTAGACTGCAAGGAATTTGTCAATGCAGATGAAATTGCAAAAGGACTTTCTCCTTTCCAACCTGAAAAAGCATCCATAGAGGCCGGACGAATCATGCTTCAAAGGATAAATAATCTGATGGAATCAGGAGAGAATTTCGCTTTTGAGACTACCTTATCTTCAAAGAGTTTTGTTAACCTCCTCAAGGAAGCAAAAGATGAAGGATATGAAACCACAGTGTTGTTTTTCTATTTATATTCTCCCAATCTTTCAATAAGGAGGGTTATGACAAGAGTTGCTGAAGGGGGGCATAATATCCCTGAGGACGTAATCCGAAGAAGGTATAATAATAGACTTATAAACTTTTTTAAATTATATAAATCAATTGTAGACAATTGGATGTTTGTTGACAATTCAAAAAAACCATTTAAATTGATTGCAAAGATGAGTTCAGGTAAGATCTCAATTTCCGAAACAAATCTTTGGAACGAATTATCAGAAAACTATGACAAATAAGGAAAAAGTGAAAGAAGAAGAATTTGAAAAAATCATTTTCGGCCTAGAAGAAACCTACAAAAACCTTGTCAAATTCAAGCGTGAAAAAAACAGCCCAATCATTGTTTCGCAAGATGGGGAAATTGTGGCTTTGGATCCATTTGAGGTACCCGAGAGCCTTACTCCTGAAAATAATTCACCTAAATGAAATTTAGGAATGGGAGGGCTTTGAAACCTGACAGGTCTTTAAAAAACTCTTTTTCTTTGTGTTTTTGTGTCTTCGTGGGAAACAACTTTTTATATTTAACCCCATGAACAAACTCCTGACCCAAATTTCTTTTTTTTCGACATTGCTTGCAACCCTGGTTAGTTGCGATACCCCCAAAACACAATCCCCTGAAGCCTCTTCCCAAATGGAAACTCCCCATAAAGTCATCGTTTACCAAGTCTTTACCAGACTTTTTGGAAACACCAATACCACCAACAAACCATGGGGAACTTTGGAAGAAAATGGAATAGGGAAATTCAATGATTTCACAGACAAAGCACTCTCGGAAATTAAAGCAATGGGAGTGACTCACATTTGGTATACCGGCGTGCCCCACCATGCTTTGATCAATGATTATACAGAATATGGCATTTCGAATGATGATCCTGATGTGGTCAAGGGAAGGGCAGGTTCACCCTATGCTGTTAAAGACTACTACAATGTCAATCCTGACCTAGCAGAGAATCCGGAAACACGATTGGAGGAATTTGAAGCCTTGATCGCAAGAACGCATCACCAAGGTATGAAAGTCATTATAGACATCGTACCCAACCATGTTGCCAGAAGATATGAGGGGAAAAGCAATCCCGAAGGAGTAAAGGATTTTGGCGCAGGTGACGACACTTCGGTTGAATACAAAAAAAACAACAACTTCTATTATATCCCGGGAAAGGATTTTAAAGTTCCGGCACCATTGGATAACTACAAGCCTTTAGGTGGTGAATCCCATCTTTTGGCAGATGGGATATTTGATGAATCCCCTGCCAAATGGACAGGAAACGGTTCACGTGAGCCTCAACCTCATTTTTATGATTGGTACGAAACAGTCAAGATCAACTACGGTATCAAACCTGACGGCAGCAAGGATTTCATTGAGTTGCCGGCAGACTTTGCACAGAAAGACTACAAAGCCCATTACGGATTTTGGCAGGGAAAAGAAGTCCCTTCATCATGGGTGAAATTCAAAGACATTGCATTGTATTGGACTGAAAAAGGAGTGGATGGCTTCCGCTATGACATGGCAGAAATGGTTCCTGTGGAATTTTGGAGCTATATGAACTCTGCGATCAAGATGAAAAACCCTGATGCTTTCCTTTTGGCTGAAATCTACAATCCCAAAGAATATCGGAATTATATCCATTT
>NZ_CDSBKL010000472.1:0-2794 GCF_977115555.1 Aquiflexum sp. | reverse complement strand
TTGCTGATGATTGAGTTTACCGGAAAGACCGAATCTGAAGCGAGGGAAAAAGGAGACAAACTGATTGCGGATCTCAAAGCAGCCGGATTGGGTTATGCCTATCCTGTTATCGGACCTGACCTGACCAAGTCTGCTTGGGCTTTACGAAGTGCAGGTTTGGGACTGTTGGCGAATATTCCCGGCGACCCAAAAGCCGTGGCATGTATTGAAGATACTGCTGTGGACATCGACGATCTGGCGGATTATATTGATGAATTGGATGAAATCCTGATGGGATTCAACCAAAACCCTGTACACTATGCGCATGCCGGGGCAGGGGAAATCCATATGCGTCCGATATTGGATTTGAAGAAAAAAGCCGATCAGGAGGAGTTTTTCAGGATCTCGGAGGCTTCTGCCAAATTGGTCAAAAAATACAATGGCTCACTCAGCGGTGAACATGGTGACGGCCGCGTCCGTGCGCCGTTTATTCCGCTGATGGTGGGTGAGGAAAATTACCAATTGCTCCGCCGCGTCAAATACACTTGGGATCCTGACAATATCTTCAATCCCGGAAAGATTGTAGACACAGCGCCGATGAATACATCACTGAGGTATGAAGCCGAAATGGTTACTCCCGAGCAGGATACGCTTTTGGATTTCAGTGCAAATGGAGGGATTTTGAGGTTGGCGGAGAAATGTAACGGCTCGGGAGACTGCCGTAAACTTCCGGCGTCCGGTGGGACGATGTGTCCGAGTTATCAGGCGACAAGAAATGAAAAAGACACTACCCGTGGCCGTGCCAATACTTTGCGTGAGTTTTTGACTTTGGACAAAAAAGAAAACGCCTTTGACCATCCGGAGATCAAAGAGGCTTTGGACCTCTGTCTTTCCTGCAAAGGCTGTACCGCCGAATGTCCTTCCAATGTGGATATGGCTTCAATGAAAGCGGAATTTCTGTATCAATACCAAAAAACCCATGGAATACCGCTTCGGTCAAAGGCTTTTTCCCATATCAATGAATTGAATGGATTGGCGTCCATCGTTCCCGGACTGGCTAATTTCACTTTGTCAAATAGCCTGACCGGAGGTTTGATGAAATCGGTTTTGGGTGTGGCACCCAAAAGGAACCTGCCTGAAATCAGCAAAGTGAGTTTGAGAAATTGGTGCAAGAAAAACTACAGCAAACTTCCCGGGAAAACTCCTGTGATCAAATCACTTTACCTGTTCATCGATGAATTTACGAACCATAACGATACCCAAATCGGAATCACTGCTGTCAAATTGCTCAAGAAGTTGGGTTATGAAGTCAAAGTAGTTGATCATGAAGAAAGTGGTCGCTCTGCTTTGTCAAAAGGATTACTTGAAAAAGCCAAGAAACACGCTGAAGCCAATGTGAGGATATTTCAGGATTTCATTGATGGAAACACACCTTTGGTGGGAATAGAACCTTCAGCGATCTTGAGTTTCAGGGATGAATACCCAAGGTTGGTAGGAAAGGAACTGGTAGAAGGAGCGAAGAAACTGAAATTTCATACCCAAACGATAGAGGAATTTATAGGGAAGGAAATTGCAGCTGGAAACATTAAATCAGATTCCTTTACCCAAGAATCCAAAAAAATCAAACTTCACGGGCATTGCCACCAAAAAGCTCTGTCATCTATGACTTGGACGCAGAAAATGCTTTCCTTGCCCAAGAATTATAGCGTGGAAACCATTCCCTCAGGTTGCTGCGGAATGGCAGGTTCATTTGGATATGAAGCCGAGCATTATGATATCAGCATGCAGATCGGGGAGATGGTCTTGTTTCCGGCTGTGAGGAAGGCAAGTCTCGAAACCTTGATTGCCGCTCCCGGTACTTCCTGCCGTCATCAGATCGCTGACGGTACAGGCAGAAAAGCCAAGCATCCCGTTGAGATTTTGTGGGAAGCCATGAAATAAGAAACAAAATATATGGAGAATGAAAAAGGCGTAAAGGAGAATTTCTCCATTACGCCTTTTTTGATTTCTTACATACTGTAAGAAAACCGGGATTTTTATAAAAAGTAAAATTTTACCTTGAAAAACTCATGATCTAGACATTACTTTATTGATTTCAATAGGTCATGCATGTCTTTTTCAGGAAATACTCCGGGCACATTTCTGTTGTGCAAAGCAATGAGGTAAACGTTATTCTGCTTGATACAAAAGTAAACCTGGATATTTGGCTTTTCTCTACTCTGTCGTCCCATAGACCTAAATGCTAATTTTGTTTTGAAAAACTGATTTCCAAGTGGAGTTCCGGTATCGGGATTTTCTTCTAACCTATCCAAAAGTAAGCTGAAGTCGTTGCTGAATGAGGGATCTTCTTTTACTAGATTTTTAAGTTCGCTTGAAAAAGCATCCGTGCAAATGATGTTAAAGTTCATTTAATAATTCTTTAGCGGATTTAAGTTTGATTTTACCTTCTTGGTACTGTTTGATCTGTTCGATGGCCTCAGAATAGGGCTTAGGGAGGATAATTACCTTCGGTTCTTTGATGGGTTTAGGTTCCTTGTATGGCCGAACCCTTTCATATCTGTAAAGCTTTCGTTCGCTGTCATGGTCGATTTGTGTGGCTGGGATTACTTTTGGAGGATCTTTAGGATACAGGATTTTAACAAACTTAAAGTTGCTCAGCACTTCAAGGAAAAATTCTGCTTTTTCGTCTTTAATACTTATCTCAATTTTCATGGTATTTTAATTGACTTTTCTTTTTTCAATTTTGACAATAAGAATAATAAAAAAATTAATCAAAAATATGCGCATCTAACAAAAGAAGAAAGAGATATCATTT
>NZ_CDSBKL010000471.1:0-2803 GCF_977115555.1 Aquiflexum sp. | reverse complement strand
GCTCAAAATGCTCCTGAAGCCACTAGAGGAACTTCCCTGACTATCGTAAACAGTGTGGGATTTGGGATTACGATCATCAGTATTCAGCTCCTCAACTTCCTTTCCCTCCACATTGATCCCATCTATTTATTTCCGGTTTTGGGACTTGGTCCGTTTTTGGGATTGATGGGGATGTGGAGGGGAAAAAATAAAAAATAAAAGCAACTTTTTGAAGAAATTAACTCTAAAATAAGAAAACCTCCGAGGTTCCAAAAAACCTCAAAGGTCTAACATTTTACTTCGTACTTCTCACTTCAAACTTCTTACTTTTTCCCTACCCTCTCATTTCCTTGTAAGCATTGATCAAACCATTCGTAGAAGAATCATGACTGCTTACTTTATTCTCATTTACCAGTTCAGGCAGGATGGCATTGGCCAAAACTTTCCCCAATTCTACGCCCCATTGGTCAAAGCTGTAGATATTCCAAATCACGCCCTGTACGAAAATTTTGTGCTCATACATCGCCACCAATTGCCCTAAAGTGTAGGGGGTTAGCTGTTTTACCAAAATAGAATTGGTTGGACGGTTTCCTTCAAAAACCCTGTGAGGGGCGATTTTTGCAATCTCTGCATCTGATTTTCCTGCCTTTTTCATTTCCGCGGTCACTTCATCAAGTGTTTTGCCGTTCATTAAGGCTTCCGTTTGTGCAAAGAAATTGGAGAGCAACTTCACATGGTGGTCAGAAATAGGATTGTGCGAAATCGCAGGAGCGATAAAATCGCAGGGAATCAAATGGGTTCCCTGATGGATTAGCTGGTAAAAAGCGTGTTGTCCGTTGGTGCCCGGTTCGCCCCAAATCACTGGTCCGGTACTGTAATTGACTTTGCCTCCATCGCGGGTGACATATTTTCCATTTGACTCCATATTTCCCTGTTGGAAATAAGCAGCAAACCGGTGCATATACTGGTCATAAGGCAAAATCGCTTCTGAGGTTGCTCCCAAGAAATTGGTATTCCACAAACCGAGCAGAGCCAAAATCACAGGGATATTTTTGTCAAAATCGGTATTCCTAAAGTGAAGATCCATGCTGTGTGCCCCAGCAAGCAATTTCTCAAAATTATCAAATCCGATTGCACAGGCAATTGGCAATCCTATGGCGGACCAAAGAGAATACCTTCCCCCTACCCAATCCCAAAACGAAAACATATTTTTGGTATCAATCCCAAATTCAGAAACTGCTTTTCCATTGGTAGAAAGTGCCACGAAATGTTTGGCAACCGCACTTTCATCTTTTGCAATTCCCAAAAACCAACTTCTAGCAGTGTGGGCATTGGTCATGGTTTCTTGCGTGGTAAAAGTCTTGGAAGCAATAAAAAACAAAGTCGTCTCAGGATCCACTTTCTTTAATGTCTCTGCGATATGGGTTCCGTCCACATTGGAAACAAAGAATATCTCCAAATTTGGATTTTGGTAAGGCTTTAAAGCTTCAGTCACCATCACCGGACCCAAATCCGAACCACCGATTCCGATATTGACGAGGGATTTGATGGGCTTTCCAGTATATCCCAACCAAGTTCCATTCGAAATTTGTTCAGCAAAACCTTTCATCTGTGCCAAAACTGCATTGATGTCCGGCATGACATCTTTTCCTTCAAAATAAACAGGAGTATTGGCGCGGTTTCTCAAAGCAGTATGCAAAACAGCGCGTCCTTCGGTTCCGTTGATTTTTTCCCCCGAATACATCGCCTCGATGGCGGATTTCAGACCTGTTTCTTTGGCAAGCTCAAGCAATTCAGAAAATATTTTATCGTCGAAACGGTTTTTGGAATAGTCCACCAAAATGTCTTCGAGCTTGATGGAGAATTTTTCGAAGCGGGAACTGTCAGCAAATAGACTATTGATATGTGTATCCTTATTGGCTTCAGCCAATTGTTGGAGTTTGGACCAAGCTTGTGTGGTGGCGGGATTGATGTGATTCATCTCAGGTAGGTTTTAAAAGATATGCGCTGCAAAAATAAGATTTAATATGAGGGGATGAAATTGAAAAACGATTATGGTTAAAAGAGCATTGTCAAAATAGAAAGAATATTAGTCGACTAATTCTACATAAGAATCTGCGTTTTCAAAATTTATCCATAATTTCAAATATCTTGAATTGAGAGTGAATAAAAATTCCTTCCGGAATATTTTTACTAAAATTAAAAAAGTATGATTATATGTAAGAAGATAATTTTAACACTTCTATTTGGGTTTTTACTGTTTTCTTGTGAAAAAAAAGAATCCAAAGATCTTTACAAAATCATCAATGCGGAACTGAACAGAAATTTAGATAAGGAAGGAAAGGTTTTGCTTTATAATGATAATGGTTTAATCAAGTTCAATTTTCCTCAAGGGGAATGTCCTATCCGAGCTATGATGGATACCGCAAATATGAGTTTTTATATAAAGCATCAAGGAATTGATTTTTCAAGTTTTATTTTATCCGATGAAATTGAAACAATTTGTAATCAACTTACTTTAGAATTGAGGTTAGAAAAGGAAAAATTACTTCCTCAAATAGAATTGATTGATGACAAATACATATCCGATCAGGAATATGGGGGACTATTTACATCCTATCAAGTTGTATCAAATCCTGCTTTTTCCTCTGATGGCCAATTTTCTTATATTTATTCAGCGACACATTGTGGAATGGAATGTGGTGGGGGCGAGATTATTATTTATAAAAAAAGCGAAAACGGCGAGTGGCAATTGATTTACAATTACATGCTCTGGATATCTTAAAACATAAAAAAAGCCTCCCAATTTACTCAGGAGGCTTTT
>NZ_CDSBKL010000470.1:0-2805 GCF_977115555.1 Aquiflexum sp. | reverse complement strand
GTTCAAAAACCAAAGACAAAAGAATGTCCCTCCTGTGCCATGGACATAAATTCTAAAGCTGAATTCTGTCCCATCTGCGAGTACCATTTTCCAAAAAGAAACCCTGTTTACCAATGGGTTGCGATACTATTGGCAATACTGATGCTTTTGCTGATGCTTTTTTAAACATCCCTCATTTTTCATTCTTAATTCACAATTCACAATTCCTCAAACAAGCTCCAAATGCCTTTCAAGAGAATCTTTGACGGCGTCAGCTACCAGATGATAAAAAACCTCAGGATTATTATCTACCTGTACTGCTTCCAAAGCACGGTAATAAGCCAACTTTGAGTTAAGGTCTCCTTTGAGATTGGCTATCGTATATCCTCTCTTGAGCAAAATAAGATTCATCACCAGCCTGCTGCTTCGACCATTTCCATCAATAAAAGGGTGGATACTGACTAACCTTTCGTGCATCTCAGCAGCCAAAATCACCGGATGCAAACGTTTCTTTTGCTTATCATAATGGATGAAATACTCTTCCATCATCTTATCCAACAAATACGGCTGTGGGGGCACATGGGCGCTGCCTGATATCCTCACAGGAACTGACCGAAACTTCCCGGCATTGTCCCTATCAATCCCCTTAAGAATCAAATAGTGCAACTCCATCAAAACCCTGGGACTATAATCCAACTGGTCAGTAACCAATTGCTCCATGTAAGAAATCGCCTCGGCGTGATTTATGGCCTCAAGGTGCTCCCTCATGGATTTCCCTCCGATGGTAATACCTTCATTGACCACGAGATGCGTCTCCTGCAAAGTAAGTGTGTTTCCTTCGATCCTGTTGCTTTCGTAGGTATAAGCGATATGAAAGAATTCCTGCATCTTTTGAAGCTGAGTAGGATTCAAAGGCCTTTTGGACTGCCACTTGGCTTTAAGCTCATCAATCTGCCTCAGCTTATCCTGAATTGAGCTACTCAATGCCTCCAGTGTCAAGACCTGCTGACTTGAAAGGTAAGCCACCCTGGATTCGGCCATCACCAAGATCTCGCTTGCGTTTTCTTCCTGAGCCAAGAGATTATATACCTTCTCAGCAAGCCACATTTTCCTCATATTTTCAAAAGGAAGCTGAAGTGCTTCTGTAAGCGCCTTTAAATTATCCTCGGTAGGAAGACGGTTCCCTTTTTCATACTTGGATATCAGGGCAGGATCAATCCCTGTCTGAAAAGCCAGATTCCTCACTACTATTCCCTTCTCATTTCTTCTTTCAAAAAGAACTTCCGCTAATGTACTCACCTTGTTGACTTTTATTTTGTTGACAAATTTATTCAACATTTTTTGGTTTAAAAATTTTTTTCACCATTTTGTTTTAAATTTCTCACCATGAACAAACGGAACTTCCTTAAAACCCTCACCTTGACTGGCATTGCTTCGTCTGCTTCTTTTGAAGCCTTCTCAAAAACCATTGACGCATATTCCCATATCAACCCAATAGACTTAGCCAAGGATGAAGATTTCTGGCAAAAGATCAGGGATGGCTATAAGCTAAAGCCTGATTACATCAACCTCGAAAATGGTTATTATTGCTTTATTCCCACAGAAACTCTAGAAAACTACATCAATCACATCAGGGAGATTAATTATCAGGGCTCTTGGTATTTTCGTACCGTTCAGTGGGAAAATAAGGACAAAGCAGCAGCAAGGTTGGCCGAGGTTTTTGGAGGAAGTCCTGATGAGGTTGCCATTACCCGAAATGCGACTGAATCCTTGGACATTATCATCTCAGGTTATCCTTGGCAAAAAGGGGATGAGGCCATATTTGCAGAACAGGATTACGGCAGCATCCAAAACATGTTTACCCTTGCCTCCCGAAGGCATGGCATCACCAATAAAATCGTCTCCATTCCAAACCATCCCAAGACGGATGAGGAAATAGTCAAAATCTATGAAGACGCCATCACCCCAAACACCAAACTGATGATGGTCAGCCACATGATCAACATCACAGGACAGATCCTCCCTGTAAAAAAAATCTGCGACATGGCTCACCGACATGGTGTGGAAGTGATGTTGGACGGGGCACACTGCATTGCCCATTTTGATTTCAAAATCGAAGACCTCAATTGCGACTATTACGCTTGCAGTTTGCACAAATGGCTGAGTGTACCATTGGGATCGGGCCTTTTGTATGTCAAAAAAGATAAAATCAATAAGATTTGGCCTCTTTTGGCACCTTACGAACTCGACCATGCCAATATCAAAAACCTCAACCATATAGGAACACATCCTGTAGCCACTGACCTTGCTGTCAACAATGCTTTGGACTATTTCGAAAAAATCGGTGCTGAAAGAAAAGAGGCAAGGTTGCGTTTTCTCCAGAATTACTGGAGCGATAAAGTCAGAAATGTTCCCAATATAAATGTCAATACCCCGGCAGATCCTTCCCGTTCCTGTGGCATTGCCAATGTCGGCATTGAAGGGATAGATCCAAATCAAATGGCAAAAACCCTGATGGATAAATACAAAATCTATACTGTCGGCATTAACTATGCCGGGGTGGTTGGATGTAGAATCACACCAAACATCTATACCTCCACTAAAGAGTTGGATGTGTTTGTCAATGCCCTAAAAGAAATGGCAAAATCGTAAAAGCTTCTCAATTAAATCATTCAGTTCATCTTTCATTAGGACTTAGAAATAATCTCCTAAAGTAAACTTATTCCAAATTGGTTTATCAAACCAAATATCCGGTTCGCTCCATTTTCACCAAATATTCTCTTGTTTTTTAACCTTTTCCATAAGTTTAAAGATGCATTATGAAAT
>NZ_CDSBKL010000469.1:0-2826 GCF_977115555.1 Aquiflexum sp. | reverse complement strand
AAACGAGAGCCAAGAATATTGAAAAATTAGCCTCCGAATGGGGGCTTTTTTTATTTCTCCGAATTCATCCTTACCACAGATGGACACAGATTTTCACTGATGGTTGGTGCAAAACCCAGGAAATTTTTACCGCAATGTGCCCAATGGTTTCGCCAAGAGCTCAAGGAATCTTTCTCTGTGCCCTCCGCATCCTCTGAGGTAAAATGTTTCTTTTCGCCTTAGTGCCGTCGCGGGACACATTCTTTTTTTTTCTGCGTCAATCTGCGATATCTGCGGGAAAAACTCCTTACCACAGATGCACACAGATTTTCACAGATGGTTTTCTATAAACTTCATTCTGAACCGAAGCTTGCGGAGGTGAAGAATCTCATTTATTATTGGTATTTTTCTTTGCGTCTTCGCGCCTTTGCGGGACACATGAATATTATTTTCTCTGTGCCCTCCGCGTCCTCTGAGGTAAAATTTTTTCTTTGTGTCTTCGTGCCTTTGTGGGAAAAGAATCACTTCAACCCCATCTTCAACACATAATTATCCGCCGTGATAAAAATTGTCTTTTCATCCGTAGAAAAAGCACAGTTAGAGGTAGCTTCTCCCGTCGCAATCCTTGCCAAAGCTTTTCCATCTGCATCAAAAACCCAAACTCCTCCCGGTCCTGTTGCAAACAAATACCCCGAACTATGCATTTTCATCCCGTCAGGAAGTCCATTGTACCCTTCTTTTCCTACATAAGAAGTAGCATCAAAAAACAACTGCCTATTTTCTACCACACCCGGCGAAACAATCTCATATTGGTACCACACCGCAAGTTCAGGATCAGAGTTGGCGACGAGCAACTTTGTTTGGTCGGGAGAAAAAGTGATCCCGTTTGGTCGGGAAATGCTGTCTACCAATAAGAGTTCACCATCCGTCTTCAGACAGTAAATTCCCTGAAAATCCAATTCCTTCGCCGGGTCATCCACATTGAATTCCAAGCCATAGGGAGGGTCTGTAAAGTATAAATTCCCTTCCTTGTCATAGATGGCATCATTCGGGCTGTTGAGGCGCTTTCCCTGATAGTTATCCACAATGCTTACAAAATCCGCTTTTGGCTGATCCAAAGACGCATTCATTTTGGCCATGCGTCTGTCTCCATGTTGGCAAAGCACCAAAGCCCCGCTTGGATCCAAAATCAACGCATTGGAACCTGTTTCCCCACTGCGGATAGCCTCCCCGGTATATCCGGATGGTTTCAGATAAAGACTTGTTTCCCCTTTGGCATCAATCTGAAATATTGAGTTGTTGGGAATATCAGAAAAGAGCAGCTTCTGTTCTTTTTCCAGCCAAAGTGGCCCCTCAGTCCAGGCATAGCCCTGAGAAATGACCTCAATTTCTGTCTCAGGGTCGATCAGAGTCAGTGCCGCCTCATCAAGAATTTCTACAAATGCGTTTTCTTTCATGGTGTTTTTGGGTTGGGAACAGGAATAAGTTATCAACAGGATTAATATCAAATAAAATGCTTTGGCGTTTTTCATAGCGGATGTGGATAAGGCAATATAATAATAAATTTATCGAAGTAATCTCAAATCTTTTGTGCTATACGGGATTTAAATCAGTTGAAATTGTCAAAGGAAAATGAAGAAAGTCCATTTTTTTTAAAGCATGTGATTTGATATATTTAATTCCATCCATATTGGGAATATATCCAAACCAAACCATGAAATCCTTTCAACTCCTCTTTTTCTCCTTCTTTCTTTTTATTTCCTGCGAAAAAAAGGAAACAGAAAAGACCTCCTCCAAGCCTCCCAACATCCTTTTTATGATAGCCGATGATTGGTCTTATCCACATGCCGGCGTATATGGAGACCCGGTAGTCCGTACCCCCACTTTTGACAGGCTCGCCAAAGAAGGCGCTTTGTTTACCAATGCTTATACCGCTTCTCCTTCCTGTTCACCTTCCCGTGCCTCAGTTTTACTCGGAAGATATCCACACCAAAACGAAGCAGGAGGCAATCTTTGGTCTGAATTTCCTGCCCAATACCCCACCTATATCAGCATCCTGGAAAAGGCAGGCTATTTTACAGGTTCCACCCGAAAAGGTTGGGGACCGGGGGAGTTTGCCGTCTCAGGCTTAGCCCACAATCCTGCCGGGAAGCAATTTGAAGATTTTGAAGCATTTTTGAACCAAAGACCCAAAGACCAACCTTTTACTTTTTGGTTTGGCAGCAGCGATCCGCATCGGGAATATGTAGCCAACACCGGCATCCAAAGCGGTATGAAGTTGGAAGATGTGGTCGTTCCGGGATTTTTTCCGGACAATGACTGTGTGCGGAATGATATCCTGGACTACTATTTTGAGATAGAGCGCTTTGACAGGGAATGTGGACAACTGATCCGACAGCTCGAAGAGATCGGTGAACTCCACAATACCATCATCGTGATGACAAGTGATAATGGCATGCCTTTCCCCCGGGCAAAAGCCAATCTCTATGACTTTGGAACGCGCATGCCTTTGGCAATCCGGTGGCCTAAAAAAGCCAAACCGGGAACCATCATCGGCGATTTTGTGAATTTCGTAGACTTTGCCCCGAGTTTCGTCGAAGCAGCAGGACTTAAGGCCAAATACATGAGTGGACAATCACTGTGGGCATTGTTGGCAGGGGAAAAGCAAGACCGCGGGCAGGTGTACCTCGAAAGAGAAAGGCATGCCAATGTCCGCAAAGGAAACCTCAGCTATCCCATGCGGGCAGTCAGAACCCACCAATACCTTTATATTTGGAATCCCATGCCCGAGCGGAATCCTGCCGGAGACCCGACAGTCCATCAGTCTGTAGGACAATTCGGCGATGT
>NZ_CDSBKL010000468.1:0-2859 GCF_977115555.1 Aquiflexum sp. | reverse complement strand
AATTCCTCGAAACTGTCCCCTGATAAGATCTCGGAATCCAAGAGCCGTATTTTTGAACAAATTAATTTTATTTCCGAGGAATTGATAAAATCCGTAAAATGGTCCGAAGCGATTGAGTTGGTTTCTTATATTGATGAAGATGACACTCCTTTTGTCGCACTTGCATTAGAACTCAATGCCTTTCTTTGGACAGGTGATAAAAAGTTCATAGATGGATTGGCTTCTAAAAATACATTTTTCGCAAAAAGTACTGCCGATATTGAAAATCTAATTTTACCATCATTGTAAATGAAAAATTTGGGAATCATATTGCTCTTCACTTTATTGGGTCTTGGGTGTTCAAATAAAATTTCAAACACCCCTCTTCAACTCCACATAGGAGTTTCCAAAACTGTCATCAATCCTCCTATCGGCTCCTTCATCGCAGGAGACAAGCAAAACAGAAGGTTTATAGGGGTATTGGATAGCCTTTATGCCAAGGCGGTCGTTTTCTATGATGGAGAAAATTCCATGGCACTTGTGACTTTAGATTGCATCGGATTGCTGTACCAGGATTTACAAAAAATCAGGAAAAAAACATCAGAATTAAAATTTGACATTCCTTTTTCATCAGACAATATTGTCATCAGCTCTACCCATACCCATTCCGGGCCGGATGTGGTCGGACTTTGGGGAAAAGATTTCTCTCAAACCGGAGTGGACAGTGTTTACATGGATTTTTTGGTAAAGACCGTGGCAGAACAAATACATAAAGCTTCTAAAAATCTTCAGGAAAGTTCAATAAGATACGGTCAAAATGAATTTGGAGAGGAATGGGTTGCCAATATCTGCCATGAGGAAATTGACAGGTCGGTCACGGTTTTGCAGTTTTTGGACAACAATCAAAACAACATTGTTACTTTGACCAATTTTGCCTGTCACCCTACCTATATGGATGCGGTTTTTTCAGAAATATCAGCCGATTACTTGGCGGGATTTTATAGAGAAATGGAAAAAAAATGGGGAGGAGAGCACCTTTTTCTTCAAGGAGCAATCGGTGGTTGGATACAGCCTATAGATAAGGAAGGTGGATACCAAAAAGCGATTCAGCGCGGGACAGAACTTGCTCTTTCTGCCACAGCTTCACTTATGGAAGCAAAAACATTGTCATCCTCCAAAATCAACTTCTCAAAACAAACTGTTTTTTTCCCTGTCATGAATGAAGCTTGGCAGCAACTTTCGGCAGGCGGAATCATCGTAGACAGGGAAGTCACCGATGTCATCGAATCTGAGGTCGTATGGTTTTCTATCGGGGAAGCTACTTTTGCAAGCCATCCGGGGGAAACGGCTCCTGTTTATAGCCTAAACACCAAGGATCTCATGCCAAATGGTCCGAAATTTATCCTTGGATTAAGTCAAGATGCATTGGGATACATCATCAAACCGGCTTATTTTGATAATCCAGAACTTCCCCATGCCGCTTATTTGACGAGAATGTCTCTGGGAAAGCAAACAGGAGAAGAATTGATGAAATCATTGACCGAGCTTTCCAAAGAAAATACAAAAGAAAAGATCCGAAACTGATATGGAAACACAGATAAAAATATGGATAGACGCCTTGGATAATATTACCAATGAGGTTTTGAAAACATTCGGTGACTTACCGGTTGAAAAAATGCATCTCAAACCCAATCCAAATACTTGGAGTATAGCCGAAAACCTGGAACACCTCATCACCATCAACAGAACCTATTTCCCGATTTTTGAGAAATTGAAAAATGGGAGTTTTCAAGGCCCTTTTATCTCTAAAATACCCCTGTTTTATAATTTATTCGGAAACCTTATCTATAAGTCAGTAGCCGATGGTGGCAAGAAAAAAGCCAAGACTTTCCCTCTTTGGGAGCCAAAAGTTAGTTCAGACGACACTACGGTGTTGGAAAGATTTAAAAAACATCAGGAAGAAATGAAAATCCAGATCAGTGAAATGAAACCCTTTCTGGAAAAAAACACCATCATCTACTCTCCTGCCAATAAACTGATTGTCTATCCCCTTGAAAAAGCCATTGAAATCATCGTAGCCCACGAGCAAAGACATTTAGATCAAGCAAAAAGGTTATTATAATTAAGGAAATACAATAGATATATGCTAAACGAAATATGCTTTCAGCGAAATAATTTACCAGATTCAATCTCTAAATTCTAGGATCAAACCTGAATATATTTCAATCTATTTCTGCCTTATTTCTAAAATTTTAAATCTCAAATCTCACATCTCCTATCTCATGTCTTCTTTAAAAACTGAAAAAGAAAAAATGCTAGCCGGTGAATTGTATTTTGCTTCCGATCCTGAATTGGTTGCAGAAAGGCTACACGCAAGGAAGTTGACCAAGCAACTCAACGATTCCAACCCGGATGAAACGGAATTGAGGGAAAGCATTCTTTCAAAACTGATCGGAAAAAAAGGCAAGAACTTTTGGATAGAACCGCCATTCTATTGCGATTATGGCTACAACATCACCGCAGGCGATGATGTGTTTTTCAACTTCAATTGTGTAGTCTTGGATATTACCCCTGTGACTTTGGGAAGTCGGGTATTGATTGCTCCCAATGTCCAATTTTATGCAGCCACTCATCCAACAGAGTTTAAATTAAGGGGAAGTTTGGCAGAATTTGGAAAACCGATAACAATAGGGGATGATGTGTGGATTGGCGGTTCTACGGTCATCTGTCCCGGAGTTACCATAGGATCAAGGTCCATCATCGGCGCAGGATCTGTAGTCACCAAAGACATCCCAGATGATGTCATTGCAGCAGGAAATCCTTGTAAGGTGATCAGGAGTTTGGTCTAAAAGGTTGTCCGCTGAAGCTGTTTTCAAGTTG
>NZ_CDSBKL010000467.1:0-2861 GCF_977115555.1 Aquiflexum sp. | reverse complement strand
TTCCTTCCATACAGGCTGAAAATGCTTTTTTAAACCTATCAACAACTTCTTGATTTGCCTGATCAGCATTTGCCTTTGATTGGGCATTTTGTTGAGCTTGAACTTGTTGACCGGCTCTTCTACCCCTTAATGCTCCTGCCACAGCTCCAATAGCTGCTCCCTGACCTGCGTCACCAGCTATTGCACCAATAGCAGCTCCTGCAGCGGCACCACCTGCTGCACCTCTTACAGCACCACCGGTTGGACCTGTACTCACCTGAGCTTCTACTTTAGGGAGGTTCAGTGGATCAATACCTGTCTGGTCCATTGCCCATAAGTAACAATCATACTCATCTGTTTTTTGTTGTTTCTGGCTTTGCTTGTTAGAAGGAAAAACAATGAGACCTCCTGTTGAAGAGATTTGATTATACGTCATTTTTGTAGTGTCCGGCAGCGATTGGGTCGTTGGGACTTGTGCTTGTATTTGGGCAATTCCAAAGAATAGGAAGATTACCGTGAGATATGTGAATACTTTCATTTTATTTTGAAATGTCATCTGATTAATTATTTAAATCGAGGAAATCGAAACCTAGCTGACGGTATGCATCAGCTTCATTGTAAAAGGTATAACTCTTAATGATTTTTCCATTTTCAATCTTGTAAATTGAATTAGCCCAAAGTGTCACAGGGGTATCTGTCCACTGATAGTTGATGGTCAATTCGGCCCAATTGGAAACCCATTCCCCTTTATCGTCACCATCTTCAACAATAATTGAGGCATTTCTTGATCGGTCATATTTAATGTTTTTATAAAGATTTTCAGAAGAATATTTCCAATTTTCAACTGCTTCAGCTTTTCTTATTGAATCCCCATAAGATGGTCCGAGGCCTAAATAATTGTCATCGAGTAAACTTGACATCGTTTGGTAGTCCAGATTCTCTACCGCTTGGACATATCTCTCTACAATCTTTATATTATTTTCAGCATTAATACTACTCTTTGAGCAGGACGCCAAAAAAAACAAGACAACGAAATATTTAATTTTATTCATAATTTATATGGTTTAACTTTTTTAGGTGGTTTTAAATTGAAATTTAGATTTAATCAATCTAATCGTTATCAGATCAATGTGATATCTCCATCTTTTTGGATTTTATTGACTGATATTCTGAATTTTCGATTCATCATTATTTTTACTTACTTTGATATGAGGTTGATTTATAAAATTTATGATTTCAATTCTTAATTCTTTCTGGATTTGTTTGTAAGATTGGACCATTTCTTGACACCTAAGACAGTCTTCAATTTTGGTTTCGCACAGGTAATATTCATTGAGAATTTCAATAAATACATCATGTTTGAAAAATCTTTCTATTTCACTTTCATATTCTGAAAAGTCGCGAACAAACAGCGCTTTTTGAATTATTGAAATATTTGATTTTTTTGAATTGCTCATATTTTCCAATCATGAAATCAAATATTATTATTTATTTCGGTTCACTTAAGTAAATGGAAGTAAGTTACGGTAACTTCAAAATAGACATGGCAAATACAAAAATACCCAAAACAGAAATTCTTGATCAATTGTCTAAAATTCTTCGAAGCCAAGTATTTCGAAATTCTGACATGCTAAAGAATTTCCTTGCCTATGTTGTCAAAGAATCCGTAGAGGGACGTGGTGAAACCTTGAAACAGTATTCCATTGCAATAGATGCTTTTGGAAGAAAAAATGATTTTGACTCAGCCGAAGATCCGATTGTACGGATTCAGGCAAGTAGATTAAGAAGGCATTTGGAAGAATATTACAAAGAAGAGGGCAGCTCAGACAGGATTATTTTTTCTCTTCCCAAGGGCTCTTATAATCCAAAATTTGCGAGAACCTTTCAAAAGGAAAGCAAAATCTCTCATTCGATTGCTGTTTCTCCGATAAAAAATCTAAACCCGGAAAATAGAGAAGATTATATTGTAGAGGGATTTACTCAGGAGCTGATCATGGAGCTTAGCAGATATAAGCATCTTGAAGTGATCAAGCTGGATTTGATCAATAATGAGATTACCAGGAATTCTATTGCAAGATTTAGCATAGAAGGGTCTTTTCGGCATTATGAAAATTCGGTGAAAATTTCAATTGTACTCCTGGATAATTTAAATAGCCAGGTAATATGGTCTTATCAAGAAAAGTACGAAGGTGAAAACAATAATCTAATTCAAATTCAAGAAGAGCTTGCAAAAGCCGTGGCGCATAAAGTTTGTGGAATCAACGGGGTAATTCCCGAGAAACTCTATTCAGAGGCAAGATGGGAAGCAAAAGACAGCCCTTCCGCCTACGAGACATATTTACATTTTTATAAATATACCAAAAACCCAAGTCCGGAAAATGCGGCTGATTTGCTTGAAAAAGTTACTAATATAGTAACGAAAGAACCTGAATTTGCATTAGGATGGGCTGTATTGTCCCGATTATATACTGATTCATTTCAATTCAGCCAAAATAGGGAATTCCTAGAAAAGGCCTTGGAATATGGGGAAAAAAGTATTTTGCTCCAACCTCTATATCAGCCATGCCAGGCTTACTATAGTTATGCCTTATTATCTGATGATCAACTCGAAAAGGCTAAATACCATAGCAAGCTTGCCATAGAAATCAACCCAAATTCAAGCCACTACACAGGAGCTATAGGATTCTTGTATTGCCTAATGGATATGAGAGAGGAAGGATACCAATTAATAAAGAAGAGCATAGAAACCGACTTTGACTATCCAAAATGGTTTCATATTGGGATCTTTGTTTACCATTTGAGGAATCAAGACTATTATCAATGCCTTGTATCCGCAAACCGCTTCGATAAAGAAGAATTCTTTTGGTCTTTTTTGCTAAAAA
>NZ_CDSBKL010000466.1:0-2895 GCF_977115555.1 Aquiflexum sp. | reverse complement strand
TATATGGTTATCCAGATGGCGGGATAAAATCAAAAAGGCTTTACTTATTGATGCGGCTACAAAGATGGATTTTGAGGATTTTCTTTCCACCGATTCAAGGGGTGTAAGGGAATGACTTCAGTTTAGCCTTTTTAAGATTTATTCATTTCAAAATCTGATTTGCAAAAGCGTTTTTCGTCCAGATCGCCAAACTAAACCACTATAAATATGAAAAAGAACCTGTTTTTAATCTGTTTTCTGTTCGGGTATGTCGGACATCTTTTTGGTCAGACATTGCAACCCGAACAGATGAAATCAGATGTTGAAATTTTCAAAAAAGCTTTGGAAGCCAAACATCCGGAGATGTACCGCTACACCTCAGCAGAAACATTTGAGGAATTGTTTGAGCAAGTCAAATCTAGTTTGGAGAGAGAAATGTCGGTCAGGGAGTTTTACCTAGCAATGACGCCACTTATCGCAGCACTTCACTGTGGGCATACCAAATGGATTGTGGCAGGGGAGGATATGTACTATCCTTTCTTTGATGCTGATCTTTTTCCCTTGCAATTACATTTTGAAAAAGAAAAAGCCTATGTCATTGGCCATTTTGACGGAAAAGAGGTACCTGTATCTGCAGAAGTCATCAGTATCAATGGAGAAAAAACCGGTGATATCATCAAAAACCTACTGCCAGATTTGAGTTTCGGAGATGGATTTTCTCAGGGCGGAAAGTATTATCAACTCAATCACGCTTTTCCCGGGATCTTTTCCACCCATTTTGGAACCAAACCGACTTATGATGTTGAGTTATTGGTGGATGGAAAAATCCGGAATTTGAGTTTTGAAGGAGTCTCACACAATCAGATTAAAGCCCACCAAGACAAAAAGCCTGAACCTGAAAACCCTTTCCGATTTGAAATCCTGGAATCCAATACAGCTTGGTTGGATATTGATAGGTTTTATGCTTATCCAAATGAACCTGATTTCCAAAAGTTTTTGAAAGCCAGTTTTGAAGAGATACAGAAAAACAACATCAGCGATCTGGTCATCGACCTCAGAGGCAATGAAGGGGGAAATGAAAGTTGGGGAATAGAACTGTACAAATACCTTGCTGAATCTCCTTTCAGCTATTATGAGCGCATTTCGGTCAAGAAGAAAGAGAAATTGGATTTTGAGGCGAATACCTCCTTTTTGTTCAAACTTGCTTCTCTGTTTAATAAAAACGGTGAAAATGGCCGTGAATTCACATTTCAAAAGGGTTTGAAAATGCAAAAACCTTATAAGAATGCTTTCCGGGGAAATGTATTTCTTTTATTGGACGGGCAGAGTTTTTCTGTGACCACCGAATTTGCATCCCGGTTTAAATCCCAAAAAAGAGGAGCAATCATCGGCACAGAAACAGCAGGTGGCTATGCGATGAATACAAGCGGTTTTTTCAGCATTGTAAATTTGCCTCATTCCAAAATTGATCTGGGTATTCCTTTGCTTGGTTTCCATATGGCCGGTTTGACGGAAAGCAATCCCAAAGACAGAGGAATACTCCCTGATTATGCTATCGAAACCCACGCAGAAAACATTCAAAATGGGATAGACCCTGTGCGAGATTTTTCTCTGGAATTGATCAGAAAATCAAAAATCAAAACCGGTACTGCCAAACCATAGACTTCAAAACTGTATAAATGCTTGGCAAAGTTTTCCTTCAGCTTTTAAATCGGGGTATTTTTGGAATATTCCTTTATTCCATAAATACCTCAAATTTCTAGTCTGATTTATTTGGGATTCATCAGGAATCAGATCCAAACCAATCTTGGATTTATTGAAAAATACCTCAGACCTCTTGCAACTATTTGCTTGGAAATTGAATCTTATCATGAAAACAACCAGCTGATTTTTCAATACTGATGAAAAAGATTTTACTACTCGGAGCCACCGGCCGCACAGGCAGAGAAGTGCTTCAGCTAGCCTTAGACCGTGGATATCAAGTCAACGCCTTGGTGCGGGATGGTAAGAAAATCACCCTTGAACATGAAGGCCTCCGGGTTTTTGAAGGAGATACCAGGATACCAAAGGACTTGTGCTTTGCCATGGAAAACTGTCAGGCAGTACTCAGTTGTCTGAATATTTCAAGGAACTCGGATTTTCCTTGGTCACCGTTGAGGACACCCGAGGATTTTCTTTCGATGACGATGAAAAGCCTAATCAACGTTTGTCAGGAACATAAGCTTAGCAGGTTGATATTCACATCCGCATGGGGAGTAGGGGACAGCAGGCCATTTATTCCTTCATGGTTTGCCTGGCTGATAGACAACAGCAAGCTGTCTGCAGCTTACCTCGAACACGAGCGTCAGGAAGCTTTGGTCAGAAATTCAGGTTTGGACTGGACCATAGTCAGGCCGGTCGGGCTGACCAACAGTCAGAAGCCTAAACCGGTCAAAGTGATTTTTGGGAATGAACAAAAACCCTCATTGACCATATCCCGCAAAGAAACAGCAGGTTTTTTGCTTGATATTTTGAACCATTCGGATTACTTCCATAAAGTCCCTACCATATATTCATAAGTGATGAAAAAGATAAATTTCCTGTTTATTGGATTTGCATTGGCTATGTTGGCCACTAGGTTTTTTGGCCTGGAAATGGAAGATGGTGTGCGCTTTATTAGGGTAATCGGTTGGATGGATTTCCTTTGGCTTGCCATCGGTTGGGTCTTGGCCAATTTCCAAAAGGAAGCCGGATTACCTGATATCTTTGGGAAACCCGGAGACATAAAAAAATGGTTTATACCTTTTTTGGTAGGGATCGGTTTTGGAATGTTGGATGTCATAGCGATCGAATTCATTTTACAAAATGAACCACACCAAACACTGCCTCCATACACGCAACCTTTTCCTTATTCTGTTTTTCTGTATTTCGCCGGAG
>NZ_CDSBKL010000465.1:0-2905 GCF_977115555.1 Aquiflexum sp. | reverse complement strand
GGAAAACCCCTACTTGGACCCCGTTCCAGGTTTCGTCATAGGTTTCATTAGATTCCCTTCCCACATGGTAGCTAACTCCGGCCGCGGCTAAAAGATCTCCTTCATAGGTGGCATCGATAAATACTTTGCCTTTGAAGGTCTTTCCGGAAAGTGTCGTGATAGAAACAATTTTTCCTTGCTCTTTGGACACCCCATTTTCCCTATCCAGCCATTCATCACGAAAAACCTGAATATCATTTTCTCTTACAAAATCCTCGAAGATCATTTCCGCCACATGCGGTTCAAAAATCCACATTGTTCGTGCATTGCCATCTATGGGAGGCGTGCCTTGACCTTTGTTTCCATATTCCTCCCTTTTCTGCCATTTCCACGCGGAGTCGTTTTGGTAGTGCATATACACCCTGTGGTAAAATTCCCTTGCCAATCCCCCAATCACAGATTTGTCCCCGGTATCTGTAAATCCCAATCCTCCCGAGGACAAGCCACCAAGATGAATATCGGGTGATACCACCAATACAGATTTACCCATTTTCTTGGCCTGAACCGCAGCGGTAATTCCGGCAGAAGTGGCCCCATAGATGATGATGTCGGCTTCGAATTCATTGGATTGATATGTTTTGGTACAGCTTGATAAAACTAACAAAACAAATATCAGAAGGTAAGATAAGGTGGTTTTCATTCTTAAATTATGATAAGATTATAAATTTTTGGTGGTACTTTCTCGGTGTGAAATTATGACTCGATTACTACAGCAATTTGTAGAAAAATGACCTTCTTCTTTTTCTCAATCAACCTTTTTCAAAATAAGGGATTTTACCTCAAGTCCTGCATCCTCTCCTCCTTTTGTCCTTAAAGTAAGTTCCATTGGTTCTTTTTCTAACCTCAATTTTCCCAAAAGCACCAAAGGCCAGTTTTTTTCATAAACCTCTCCGCGGGGAACCCTGTCCGGGCTTGGGATAATCTCTGCGGCATGGGATTCCTGAATGCTCGCTTCCAACGTTTTCCCATTCAATTCAAGAATAATTTCCAGCGGAGCAGTATTTGAAAGTTGCGCAGATATCTCATACTCACTATCCTGCACTGTCTCTATGTCCCAATATACCTGATCAGATTCAGCAGAAAAGCCCACAAACCAATCATTGGCCCATCCCATGTTTCCTTTGAATTTCACTCCACCCTCTTTTTTCGCATCAGGGGCAGGAAGTTCCACGAATGTGATACCGGCATGCCCTACCTGTATCGCAGGGGGTTCAGTTCCCTTTATGGTGATCTTTTGAAACCAATTCAGGTATTCTTTTTCCATCTCAGCCAGCAATTCGGGATTTTCTGCTGTGATGTTTTGGTGTTGTAAATAGTCACTTTCCAAGTCGTAGAGTTCTTTTCTATCCTTTTGAATGGTAAGCAGGTATCGTTGATTCCTTATAGCACCCGGAATGGTATCAAAAATCAAATTGACATGATGTGTAAAAAAGTACCTGTCCTCCCATTCTCGGCTGCCCTCCACCAAAGGCAAAATGCTTTTTCCATGAAATTCAATATCGGGAGAAACTTCAATTTCCAATAAGTCCACCAAAGTCGGAAGAACATCTATATGCGCTGCCCAAGGTTTGATGACCTGATGCGGCTGTCCGGGAATCCGCATAAAAAACGGCACCCTCACTCCTCCTTCATCCAAATGACCCTTGATTCCCTTCATGCCTCCATTGTATCGGATACCATTTGGACCATTATCGGTCATAAAAATCACGATGGTATTTTCAAGCTTACCACTTTCAGTCAGGAAGGTCATCAATTTACCGATATTGTCATCGATGTTTTCTACCATCCCATAGACAGAAGCGTCCTTGTCATTGAGACCTTTGGCTTTGTACTTGTCAAAATACTGGTCCGGAACCTGAAACGGGCCATGTGGGGTATTGAAAGCAATCATCGTGAAAAAGGGAGTGTCCTGATCCATAAAACCGATCGCTTTTTGGGTCATAAAATCCGGTAGATATCCTTTAGAATCCACCTGCTCAAAATTATGGGTGAGTTTAGTGTCAAAGTAATTATTCAAATGACCATCGGTAAATCCCAAAAATTCGTCAAATCCCTGTCCTATAGGATCATGGGGAAACTGTTTTCCCTGATGCCATTTTCCAAATAATCCTGTCCTGTATCCCTCCGGTTTTAAAATTTCAGCTATCGTCACTTCTTCCTCCCGCATCACTTCCATCCTGTGAGTCACCCAAGTGGTGCCGGTTGCAGGATGATATCTTCCTGTAAGAAGACTTGCCCGTGTAGGTGCACAGACCGGGGAAACATAAAATCTGTCAAAAACTATGGATTGGGAAGCCAAGGAATCAATTTGTGGCGTTTCCAAAAATTCATTTCCATGAAAAGAAAGGTCTCCCCATCCTTGGTCATCAGTGATGATCAGAAGGACATTTGGTTTTGGGGCGATAGATTCACTTTGACAGGAACTGAAAAATACCCAAGCAAACAAAAGTAAAAAACAGAAAGATGCTGGGAATTTCATGGTTATTCAGGCTTGGGATAGTACAATCAAGATAACTGAAATTATTTGAAAACATCAAGAAATATCAATGCTTATCCCTATTTTTAGAAGACAAAAAACCTATAACCTATGAAAACAAGATTAGAAACAACCCTTCTTATTACCGCTTTATTTCCTTTTTTGATTTTTTCATGCAGCCAAAAAACAGAGGAAAAAGCAGTAGAATCAACAGAAACCTCCAAATTTTTAAACCCGCCATTAATCAGTGATTTGTTTACCGCTGACCCTTCTGCCCATGTATTTGAAGGTACAGCTGCCAATTACCCCTTCGAAAACGAGTTTTCAGCTAAGGCTTTTGAAGATTGTGGGCTCAAAGTGCTGGAAGGGACCATGATCACCGTACTTGGC
>NZ_CDSBKL010000464.1:0-2923 GCF_977115555.1 Aquiflexum sp. | reverse complement strand
AGGCATGGTTGGAGTTGCAGGAGGGGGACAACCATTTAACAATATGCCCCCTTATCTGGCAGTATATCTTGTTATTCCAGTAGAAGGAATTTATCCTCCAAGAACCTGATATCAGGAACTAACATAAAAATTACTCTTTTTTATTTCTCTCATAATATTTAAACAAAAAAGAAATGGACCAATATTTAGGACAAATCTTGATGGTAGCCTTTGATTTTGCCCCGCGAGGCTGGGCATTATGTGCAGGTCAACTCTTGTCAATACAACAAAATCAAGCTTTATTTTCATTGCTAGGCACCACCTATGGGGGCGATGGTCGCACAACCTTTGCACTGCCTGATCTTAGGGGACGTATGGCGCTCCATCCGGGTCAGGGACCGGGCTTGCCCAATTATCGTCAGGGTGAAAGATCGGGGACACCTACAACCTTTTTATCCGTAAATAACCTTCCTCCCCATAACCATCCGATCAATGCCTCTTCAGGAGAGGGAACCCAATCCAATCCCGGCGGAGCATTTCCTGCCAATGCCAATGTGGTAGCTGAGCGGGGAGCAGATCCTGTAGGGGTCGATGCTTATGCTACCAGTTCTAATGGGACTATGGCATCTGGCATGGTTGGAAATTCAGGAGGGGGACAAGCGTTCAACAATATGCCTCCCTATTTGGCATTAAATTATATTATTGCTCTCCAAGGTATTTTCCCTTCGAGGCCATAAGGCCTGAGACCGGACTAATTTTACTTTCTCCATTTTAAATCGACAGCCATGAAACTTTCATACCCAAAACTAATATTTTTATTCATTTCCATTTGGTTTGCCTGTTTACAGCAAAGTTTCGGTCAGCAGACTACCGTTAATTTTGACAGCTATACCGAAAACCAAGGGCTTCCTAATCCCCATGTGGAGGGAGATTTGAAGTTTGAGGCAATTAAAGGTATTTCTGCTACCTGCTCGAACTGCGTAGGTATAGATATAAATCAAGGGAAAAACGGTGGTCCTGGATTAGATGACAGTAACCAGGAAATAGGAGGAATAATAGGTTGGAAAATATCCCGGGCAGACGATGCCTCTTTTCAGTTTTTGAGTATTTGGCTTCAGGATCGGGATATTTCAAATACTTTGGGGACATCAGATTCCGGAACCATCAAAGCATTTAAGGGAGGCTCACAGGTAGGAATTACAAAACCTATCGATTTTGATAGTGGAACCTCAGGTCTTAAATCTTTTGCCACTGACCCTGATTTTTTTGATGTGGACTATGTTTTGATAGAGGGGGTGGATCTTTTTTTGATTTTAGATGAAGTTACTTTTAATGAACCATTTGTTGATGGGGGAGATACAGCGCCAACAGTATTGGCGGTTAACTTGATCGGTTCTCCGCTTAGTACAGCCACATCAGTTACTTATACAGTGGAATTTTCAAAAAATGCAGAAAATGTCACCGCAGACGATTTTGAATTGACCAAGACTGGCTCTGCAATGGGGTCAATAGGTACAGTTTCAGGGGCTAATACAACTTATTCGGTTACTGTCACAGGAATATCCGGTGAAGGTAACCTCAGGCTTGATGTCAAGGCAGGCACTGATATATCCAATGAAAACAATGTAACAGGTACCGCTGCCTTTACCTCTGGCCAAACCCATAATGTCAGCTCATGTCTGGTTGAGGATTTCGAAGATGAGGTTGATGGCAGTAAAACTTTTTCTTATGCTGGAAATAATTTTTCGATCACAGGAAACCTGGAGGTTCATACAGAAACGCCTTCAATTGGTATCAATGGCTCCCGATATGTATTGCTGAATACTGGATCCGGACCTTATTTGATCAATTCCCTGACCAAAGATATCGGCTTGAGAAAATTCGCGGTTTACCTTTCATCAGATGCTAACGGTAATAATCCAACAAATGATGGAAGTATTACAATAGTCGGAAAGAAGGATGGTTCTCAGGTATATTCCATTACAAAATCATCCGGTTTCCCTACAGACTTTAGTGCAAATAGCGGATATTACATTTTTGACCTAAGCACTGAAGGTGGAGCAGATAATTCCAAAATCCTCATCGATGAATTGGAGATTTCTTTGGGATCAGCCTTCCAATATATAAACATTGATAATTTCGAATTCTGTTTGGATATAGATACCATAGATCCGGTAATTGAGGATTGTCCCACAGATATAGAAGTTTCTAACGATTCAGGTACTTGTGGAGCTGCGGTTACTTGGACTCCTCCTACTGCCACAGACAATAGTGGTTCTGTGACTTTAGAAAGCGACTTTGAACCTGGAAATGTTTTTCCTGTTGGTGAAACGTTGGTTACCTATACTGCCACTGATTTGGCAGGAAATAAATCAACTTGCAGTTTTACGGTTAAGGTAAATGATACCAACCCGCCTGTGGCACCTGCTTCTCCGGAAACTTTGAACCTGCAATGTGCAAGTGAGGTCCCTGCTCCTTATGAGTTGACAGCGGTAGACAATTGTGATGGGGAGATTACGGTAATGCCAACAGTTACTGAGAATTCTACAGGCCCGAATAGTATTACCATAACTTACAAATGGACATTTATCGATGGCACAGGAAACGCAGCCTTTGTGGAACAAACTATCAATGTAAAAGATGATCTTGCTCCGGTTCCACCGACTGCACCCGCGGATTTGAATCTGCAATGCGGAAGTGATGTTCCTGCTCCACAAGATTTGACAGCGATAGACAACTGTTCAGGACCGATTACCGTGAGCCCTATAAGCGAAATTTTACCGGGTACTTCCCCTAATGATTTTGTAGAGGTTAGAACATGGACTTTTGTTGATGTTGATGGGAATGCAAGTTCGGTAAGTCAAAGGATTGTCGTGAAAGATGATATTACCCCTACCATCACCTGTCCTGAGGATATCAACGAGACGGTTGCCTTCGGAGAAAC
>NZ_CDSBKL010000463.1:0-2957 GCF_977115555.1 Aquiflexum sp. | reverse complement strand
CATAAACTAATTCGAAGAACATATTTCTTTTTATTTTTTTTTTAATGTTTTGAATAAAAGAAGAGGGAGCTGGTTTTTGATACAGGTCCATCTTTTAATAAAGTACAAGTTTACGGACAATTTAACCTATTTGGTGTGACTAATGGCACGAAACAAATTTTTTGGAATTTGGGTTTAGTGAATTTTCAATAAAAAAAATGAAGCCCCAACCGTTGGAAATTTTCAATTGATTTCTCGAAAATTTCTGAAGACTGCGGCTTTTTAGACCATTATGAATTCTGTTTAGAATCTTCAGGTATGAAGAATAAACATTAAAATGACAGTTTCAGGTTAATCAATGGGTTTGAAACATTAGAATTGGCTCCGATGATTCCGGAAGGGACAACCATTCTTTGGTTGACAAAATAGTTTTCAGGTGTCACTTTCATGGAAAATCTGTAAGGTTTGTCCTTGTTGATTTTGCTTAGGAGATTTCCTGAAAGGTTGTCTTTTTTATACTTGTTGAAAAGGATCTGTTGTGTCGCCAAAGCAAACACTGAAGGAATTCCTACCCAAACTGTAGCGGATTCAGTTTCAAAGATCGCTGCAAGTCCAAGACCAACCAAAGCTGCGCCACCTGTGGAAAGTCCGATAGTACTTCCCTGCTTCTTATTTAGGTAAACTCCTTTTACGGCTTTTTGACCTAGCATGGTACCGATGACAGTACCTGCCGCAGGAATGAGAAGGACTGCACTTGAAACATCATTTTGAAGGGTTTCGGCAAAAATTGCAAAACCGATCCCTGTTGTCGCCAGGGACAGTGCCGAAATGTTGTTTACATCTCCTTTGGTATAATCATATTTACTGGAAACTTTATTTGCCATAAGTATTCCGCCTACACCACCTGCCAAGAAGGCGGCACCATAAAGATTTGGATTTTCGGATCCCGCAGCTCCTAAAGTAGCCCCGGCAATCCATGGACCTATGGTTCCATAATGACTGACCAATTCGATATGTCCTTCAGAGAAGTTTCTTTTCTTCTGTAATTTAAACCCCACTTCTCCCAAGGCAATACTTCCCAAAGAAGAAAGAATTAATGCTGTTTGGCCAATGTTATCGGATTCTCCAGCAACCAACAATGCCAATGATCCACCGTAAACAAGTCCTAGAAACTTTCCCGTATTGCTGGCCCGGATGACGGAGCGGTTGATGTTTTCATATTTTTTTGGCACCATGACCGGTCCTAATGCCCAAAGCCCACCTGTCAACAAAGGAATGCCAAGGGCTGCAGCACTGCTGATTTCTGTGACAGCCACCAGACTTGCACCGTAATAGGCTCCAAATAGGATATTGGTGGCATAATCTCTTCCTCTCCATTCAAATTCCTCTTCGACTATGGCTGTTTGTTGGGGTCCAAATATTTCTCTGTCCCATTGGGGTTTCATTTTTTCATAAACCGACTTTTCATCATCCGAAAGCCTAGAGAAATAATTGGAAAGGTAGGTTTCATAATCATTCAGATAAGAAGATTCATCAGCTGATAAGACGATGCCGGTATTGCTTTTTTGTTTGATGATCCTGTAAGTTTCTTTGTTGGATTCTTCCCAATACCCCCTGGCTGTATAAATGCCCTGTGCATTTGCTTGGGAAAAAAGTGAAAGAGTCAAGATGAAAAGAAAAACTACAGTGGAAAGAAGGTATTTTGCTTTCATAGTTTGGAATGGGAGTTGGATTGGGATTCAAATAAAAGAACAATTTTGGTCGAATAAACAAATGAAAATTAAGAATAGCCAAAAATGGTTACGCAGTTTTTACATTTTAGGTTTTTGATTGGGAAGACGGACTTTTTTTATATCAATTGCCTTCAGTTTTAAAATGATTTTTGGAATGCATTCTTGGATTGGATTTGGTTCGGTTTTCATTTTTTATGATTAAAATCATATAGTGAGATGACCCGGGTTTCCTAATCAGGTTGTCAATGCTTTTAGATTTGCCTGCTTCATTTGGTCCTTACAATAAAAAAAATAGAAAAGTACCCGCTTATGTTCAATTCCCACACCACTGCACACAGTTTCCATATCCCGGTCATGGGATTGGGTTTTACCGCTGATACCCCGATCAAAGTAGCCAAATATGGTATTTCCTCGGTAGTCTCAATTATGGATGACCATATGTTGGAAGACCTGAGGCGCATTTACAGCAGAAAGCTGGAGATTCCCTACCTTCCGATTTCCGAAAAAACAACCGATTCCCGCGCAAACAGGATCAAAGCCTACCTTAATTTATTGCATGTATCAGTCAATAAACAGATAGAGGAACTCAAATCCCAATCTTTTGAATATGGGATTGCTATCAATGAATATTTCAATTTGCTTCCTGACAGTCATGGTCTGAAAATACTGTATGAAAGAATGAAGCAAGAGGTCGGAGAAGCCAAAGAAACCATCCAAAACAAACTGAAAGCCGCAATTTCCCCCGGAAAAATCGATGTCAACATCATGACCAAAGTAGACAAAATCAACTTTGATAAGGATGGAAAAGAACTGCCAAGGGAATATTCAGACGCTCTCTCTGCCCTAAGGGGATTTGCAGAAAGTGACCTGGAATCTTCCGTCGTATTTTCTGCCGGGATGAATCCTGCGCTCTATGGCTATGCAGAGCAGTTCGCAGATTTCTTTCCTGACCAAAATGGAAAAATCAAAAAAGGCATTATCCTCAAAGTCAGCGATTATCGTTCCGCTTTGATTCAGGGCAGATTTTTGGCCAAAAAAGGATTGTGGGTTTCTGAATTCAGGATCGAATCGGGACTCAACTGTGGGGGTCACGCCTTTGCTACGGATGGATTATTGATCGGTCCGATATTGGAGGAATTCAAATACAACAGAGCGGAATTGAAACAGGTATTGTTTGAAACTTGCCAAAAGGCTTTGACAGACAAGGGAAGTCACCTTCTTTCAGAGGATATTATGCCGAAGATC
>NZ_CDSBKL010000462.1:0-2968 GCF_977115555.1 Aquiflexum sp. | reverse complement strand
AAGTGGAACCCGGTTCCCACCTATAATTAATTTGTCCTCGATGAGAATCCTGGCTTGATGTCGGGATTCCTCCGGTAGACTGCTGATAATGGTATTGTAATGATCCTCAAAAATATCTTCCGGTTTACCCAGCTCGGCGGCAGTCAGTTCAAGATGGGTGGAATTTGGATGGTCCTTTTGTTTTTGAATAATTTTTTCCTCTGCATGCTGACAAATTAATTGAAGCTGGAAGGTCTCGATTTGCTTTTTTTCTTTGTCGATCAGGCTGTTGAGTATACTTTCTTGGGCATCCAATGAAAAGGAAAACTTGGGAGAGATAAAAATCCCGTCTTTTCCGGCCGGTTCCAGAAGTGCTTCCCGTGCTTGGGTTTCGTTTAAAGGTTGAAGTTCGTAGGTCTTTTTGAAAATTGCCGGGATGGAATCTTTCAGTTGATTGAGCAGACTGATGCGGTCGCTACGCAGGGAAAAAACCACTTTCAAATTTAGGGGCTCCAGTAATAGTTCAGTTTCTTCTTTGGTGAAGTAGCCCTTTGAAGCTGCGATTTTCTGTTTAAATAAGCTCCGTACCGAAGGGTTAAGATTTGGGTTGAGCAATGTTGCCAACTCATTGGCAAAGTCTTTTACCTGAGTGGGAGAGTAATTAAAGAGTTCCTCAAATTGATCGAAAATTAGGACTTGCGCCGGAGCGTCTTTTTGGGAAAGCTGGATGGACTTCGCATAGTACCAGAGTTTTGCCGAAATGTCCTCTGGTAATTCTTCTGAAACATTAAATTTTGTGGCAAGGAAGGTGTTTTTCTCGTCTTTAGTTTGGAGATGGTAGTTTAGTAATTCTACAGGATTTCGTTCTGGATCGTTTAATCGTATGTTGAGGGTTTGAAAATTTTCTACTTCTTTCAGTCTTGGAATTACCCCTGCATTGAGCAAAGAGGATTTTCCATAACCTGATTTACTGAAAAGGACGACAATCTTTTCGAGTACAATGAGTTCTGTCAGTTTCTCTATATCCTCATTTCGACCGAAAAATAAATTGCGGTCATCCTCTTGGAAAGGTCTGGTGCCGGGGTATCTATATTGCTTTTCCATTGGATTTCAGGGCTAGATCTTTTCTTTAAGTGATTTGACTATTCCTGCAAATTCTGATTTAAGATGCTCTTCTGGGGATAGTGAGTTGATGTCTTTTAGGATTGACATCAGGGCACCCCAATTATCTACTACCCGTCTGAAAAGCTTGTATTCCTCTCCAATTACAGCGATGGCATCCCCCCCGTTTTCTTTTATTTTTTGATCCAGTTTGTTTTTCTCTGCTGTCCAATATTCCTGATAGGCCAATAGGGAATCATTATCGTAAATCTTCGCATCAGAAAGAACAATAGGGATTATTCTTGATTCGAAGTCTTTGTTTTGATAGATTTCCAGGAGCTCGTACATGCAATAAGGGGACTTCAAATACTTTTCACTGATTACTACCACAATTCCCTTTCCTTTTCCAATTTGATCCATAAAAAAACTGATCCGTTCCTGATAAGCCAGATCACGTTTATCTCTGGTAAGTTTTAGGTTATTATTTTGAAGAACGGTATCCAATTTATCGACGATATCTTCGCTTTCTCCTCCCCAGGCATAGGATACAAAGATTTCCGGTTTTGAGATGATAAGCCCTTTCTCGATAGCTTGATTGTGGAGTTCTGTTATGATTTCTTCGGCAGAATTACTTCCAAAGAATGCGACTTTAAACTCCTCAGAATAAAAACTCTTACTGTTTACCTGTTGGATATCATGGGAGTGCAACCGTTTCTTTTCGTTGGGCTTGATAATAAGTCTGAGAAGCAATTTGAAACACCATGTATCAAAATTGAAACCAATAAACAGTACCGAAGTTGCCTTTCTCAATTCAGTCTTGATGTTCAATTCAAAATCCCCCATGATGCTAAAGAGGTAATCAAAAAGATCATCAAATGTCAATACAAGGGAATTAATGTCTGAATAGTCGCCAAATATGTTGTAGATCAACGTCTTGTTTGTTCGCTCATAGGTCTTTTGTGCTTCTCCCTTTCGATAGTAATCGTAATCGAATAAGATGTTTTTCTCCTTAAAGGCTTTGTTTAGGGTTTTATCCGGAGCGGTGTTGATGATGGTGGCAAAGGGGATATCGGCAATTTTTTTGTAGAGTTCATTGGGTTCTAATTGATTATAAAAACTCTGAATGTCCCCTTCAAGGTCCACAGGATCATTGGGGTCTGTAAATTTAAACACCTCATCATCGGGATAATATTTGATTAGATTTTCAGTTTTATTCTGAAGAAATTTCTCTAGCTTGGAATTGAGACTGACTCCATTTTCATAGAGCAGCTCTGGTCCTAAAATCACCAGGCATCTGCCGTCTGCAATTCTTTGAACGATTTGTGAAATAGTTTCCTTATCCATTAAAAATTTAAATTAAAACTCAACTTGGTAATACAGTAGGTGCAATTGATCCCTGCCTATAAATTCACTGATACTTTGGCATTAGGACAAAAACACTTGGTATATAAAGAATTGAATAGAACGATGGTCTTGGCTAGAAAAAAAAGAATTGGCTTAAGTTTACCTTTCAATTTAATAAAAGAATTCGAAAAAAAATAGTACCTATTAAGGAATAGAGAAGTGAATGAGCATTTGAGGAGGAGTGGAATATTTGATTAATGGAAACTGTGTAAATTTTACCACAATATTTCCCATTAAATCATTTCATTTTGATTTAAGTCTCTAGATTCATTGTCACTTCTGACAATTTCCCCGCTTCAACCAAAACAACTTCTGCGGATTCAACAAGTTGGCCTGTAGTGGATTCTCCTGTTAGGGTAATCAGGTGATATCCGGGATGAACCCTTTGAAAGAAGTAGATTTTTGTTTTAACATCCATACTGCCTTGCTTGTCAAGTTTGATTTTCAGTTTTTTATAATCTCTGATATTGTTAAGGTTTACCTT
>NZ_CDSBKL010000461.1:0-2975 GCF_977115555.1 Aquiflexum sp. | reverse complement strand
AAGCAACCGATGCGGATCAGGATCAGTGACTGTTCCAGACTGATTTCCACCCTCGCAATGAAGTCGGACAATCCAAGGTAAGGACCATTGACAGCCCTTTCCCTCAGGAATTTTTCCGCTGATGCCTTTTCGAGAAATTTCAGATGGATAAATCCCAAATAGACGGTTTTGCCTTTGATATTGGTCAGATAATCGCTCTCATTGATGTGAGGAGCCTGTATGTCGGCGCCGTTCATGCGGAGTTCGTGGACATAGAATTCCGTATGGTAAAATCCCCCGAAGTTGTTGATCACACCGACCATAAACTCGAGCGGGAAGTAGGCTTTGAGGTACAGGCTCTGATAGCTTTCCACTGCAAAAGACGCTGAATGTCCTTTGGCAAAAGAATATCCGGCAAAACTCTCGATCTGATACCAAACCTCTGCTGTGATTTTGGGGTCGCGTCCCAGCTTTTCACAGTTGATAAAAAACTGGTCATGTACATGCTTGAATTCTTCCTTCGAGCGGGATTTGCCACTCATGCCACGTCTCAGCACATCTGCTTCCGAGAGGGAAAGCCCTGCAAAGTAGTGCGCCACTTTGATCACATCTTCCTGATAGACCATGATGCCGTAAGTTTCGGGCATGATGTCCATCATGACGGGATGGGCGGTTTTGCGGCGCTCAGGATCCACATGCCGAAGGATGTATTCCCGCATCATCCCTGAGCGCGCCACTCCGGGACGGATGATGGAGCTGGCGGCCACAAGCTCGAGGTATTCGTCAGCTTTCATCTTGGCTAGCAGCATGCGCATGGCGGGTGACTCGACATAAAATGCCCCGATGGTATGTCCATCCCGGAGGTGTTCTTTGATTTTTGGGTCTTTTTTGAATTTTTCCACTTCCCGGATATCGACTTTGACACCTTGATTTTGGTAGATGATTTCGATTGTGCTTTTGATGTGGCCGAGGCCGCGCTGACTGAGGATGTCAAACTTGTACAATCCGATATCCTCCGCCACATGCATGTCGATATGGGCAAGGGGAAAGCCCTTTGGCGGCAATTCGGTGGCGGTGTAATAATGTATCGGTTTGTGGGAAATAAGGATTCCACAGGCATGGATCGTCAGGTGGGAAGGCATCCCGTGGAGGACCTGACTGTATTTGATGATCAGCTTCCCATATTGGTCAGGGACATAGTCGGGCTTACCGGCATAATGGATCAGGGATTCGATTTCTGTTTTGGGAAGGCCAAAGACTTTTCCAAGTTCACGCAACATGGAGTTGGACTGAAAGGTACTGTACGAACCCAATAGCGCGACATGCTCTTCTTTTCCTTGGTTATATTTCTGAAAAATGTACTCTGTCACAGCATCCCTGTCCGTCCAACTGAAGTCGATGTCAAAGTCAGGTGGGTTTTCACGGTACAGGTTGATGAACCGCTCGAAGTACAGGTCCAACTCTATCGGGTCGACATCGGTGATGTAGAGACAATAAGCGACGATGCTGTTGGCACCGCTGCCCCGTCCGACATGGTAATAGCCTTTGCTGTGGGCAAAGTTCACGATGTCATAATTGATCAGAAAGTAGGAGACAAAACCTTTTTGCTGTATGAGTTCGAGTTCTTTTTCTATCCGCTTGCTGATCTCGGCAGTCAGGTCAGGATAGCGCATGAGTGCACCTTTGAAGGTTTCTTGTCTGAGGTAGTCGTAGTCTTCCCAATCTGAACCGAGGATGTCCCGTTTGTTTTTGACAGCTTGGAAGTAAAAGGAAAACTGGCAGGCTTCAAGCAGTTTCTGGGCATTGTAGAGCAGGTAGCTGTGGCCTTCGCAGCGTGCGACCATGTCGGCATAGCTGTAGAGCATGTCGCATATTTCTCCCTGTTCTTCGGTTTCCAGTTTGCTGAGCAAGGTATTGCCGTCAATCGCCCGGAGGAGACGGTGGGCGTTGAATTCCAGCTTGGAGCTGAATGTCGCCGGCTGTAACAGGACGAGTTTGTCCTTGTGCCTGAACCATGGCGATTTGATGATCTTGTTGAGCTGGTAAGGATGTACGCCTATAAATTCATTTTCCCGCAGGGTAAAAAACTTTGCAGGAAGCGGATAGATCACAAAACTATGCTGAAATGCCGGAGCCTTGGCATCAAAAGGAATCCCCTTGATGCGGTGATGGGAGAGGTGTTTGTTGAGTTCAAAGTAGCCCTCTTGGTTTTTGGCCAAGCCGATGTATTGTTGCCTGACGCCGTTGCGGAAATCGATGCCGATGACGGGATGGATGCCGTTTTTCTGTGCCTCACGGATAAAAGGAAATACGCCCGCAGTACAGTTGATGTCGGTCAGGGCGAGGGAGTCGAGTTTTTTGCCCTTCGCTTCCGAGATCAGCGCTTCGACGGACATCATTCCGTATTTGAAGCTGTAAAAGGAATGGCAGTTGATAAACATATTTAAAGGATACTTATAGATACTTGTCTTTGGCGAAACAGATTGATATATACTAGCGAAATAGGTGGGTATCTACCAAGGGTACACAGGCATGCCTTCGCGATATAGGTTTTAGCATCCATCGTTATTTTTAATTTTGGAGCCTTGCCCATAAACCACGAAGAGTATACTCAATTATATCTCATCGCGGTTTTTAAAATGTTTAAATTGTAAACATTTTAGTGTTTATAATTTAAACATAAAATAACCGGATTAAAAAATGCTGTAGGGGAAATTGTCGCATTGTTTTAGCACTTGCTAAAAATTTCCTGGCAAGAGCCAAAAATTGAACCTTGGAATCAATCGTGCTGGATCGTTTACAAGGTTGATTGATTGCTGATTTTCTCAGTCAGGAAGTTTTTTCTAATGGCTATAAATACAAAAATCAACAGGGAATAACCGATAAAGAAAGGCACGATGTAGCCGATGAGACCAAAGGAAAGCATTACTGCCATAATCAGTAGCTGGAAGCCAAGGCCATATAAAGAGACCATGCTCATAAACCACTTTGGGAAT
>NZ_CDSBKL010000460.1:0-2989 GCF_977115555.1 Aquiflexum sp. | reverse complement strand
GGATTTTCGGTTCCCTCTTTTTCTTTCAACTGCCATTTGATTTCCTCCGAAATCACAGACTGAAATCTTGCTACCATTTCAGGATAAGGATGCGGTCCGACGACAGAACCTATGATATAATGCGTATCAACAGGATTATTGATCCATTGGCGCATCGCTTCATTGGTAGCGTCTTTGAGTGTTTGGCTTCCTGAAGTCGCAGGCACTACCTTTGCACCAAGGATTTTCATACGCTCCACATTGGGACGCTGCCTTTGGATATCAATCGCTCCCATGTAGATCGTGCACTCCATCCCCATCAGCGCACAGACTGTCGCAGTGGCGACCCCATGTTGGCCTGCTCCGGTCTCGGCGATGATTCGCTTTTTGCCCAGCTTTTTGGCCATGATGATCTGCCCAACAGTATTGTTCACTTTATGGGCTCCTGTATGGCAAAGGTCTTCTCTTTTGAGATAGATTTTAGCTCTGTATTTTTCAGAAAGTCTGGAGGCAAAATACAATGGCGTGGGCCTTCCGACAAAGTCTTTCAGCAAACCTCTGAATTCTTTTTGGAATTCAGGTGTCCCCATGATCTGCTCATAGTTTTCTCTGAGTTCCTCAATATTGGGATGGAGCATCTCTGGGATATATGCCCCGCCGAATTTTCCATAAAAGCCTTTTTCGTCGATTTTGATCATTTTATATAAAGATATGAGACGTGAGACATAAGATTTGAGACAAACAAAGGTTATAACGTCTTGTTAAATTTTAAGTGAATTTTTGAATTCTGAGACCAAGTCAATGTCCTTCAGTCCGGGTTCGATTTCAAATTTTGAATTGATGTCTACTCCTGCCAATTGAGGGATTTTTGATTGCAATTCCAAAATGGCTTCAGCATGTACTATAGCTAAACCACCGCTGAGCAGAAAGGGTTTGTCAAAAGGATAATCTAAGAGGATTTGCCAATTAAATGTCTTTCCGCTCCCTCCATAGGCATTTGTGAAAGTGTCGAAAAGGAAATAATCCACATGAGGTAGATATGCTTCCAATATGCTCCAATCGATGTTTTGCCCGATAGAAAAAACCTTGAAAATCTCCAATCCTGTTTTATCCTTTAATTTTTCTACCTCATCCACACTTTCTTCACCATGAAGCTGCAACGTGCTTAAACCGAACTTTTGAATCTTTTCTGCGATTTCAGAAAATGAAGCATCTACAAAGACGCCGACTTTCTTGATGTCTGTTTCCCTGATCCAATCAGCTTGAATGTCATACACAAACCTCGGAGAAGCCGGATAGAATATCAGCCCCATCCAATCGGGTTGGATCGACTCTACCAAACTTTTTACATTGGCAGATTCACGCATGCCACAGACCTTTAACTTCATTATTGTATGGAAATGGCCTTGTTTTCTGAGATTAACTTCCTGTATTCTGTCATGAAGTTATAAGCCGCCTGCTCAGGACGTGCTGATTTCATGAAGTTTTCACCAATAAGGAAACCATCAAAACCTGCTTTCTTCAATTCCATCAAAGTCTCCGGTTTGGAAATACCCGATTCCGAGATTTTGATAAATTCGGATGGGATTTGGTTTACAAGACCAAAAGAAGTTCCCAAAGAAACTTCGAAAGTCTTCAAGCTTCTATTGTTGACTCCTACCAAATCCAAGTGTTCATTGAGTGAAGATTCCAATTCTTCGCCATCATGCACTTCCATCAATACTTCCAATCCCAAAGAATGTGCAAATGAAGCCAATTCTTTCAGGCGTTTTGGTTCCAAAGCTGCCGCAATCAACAAAATGCAATCTGCTCCGATTGACTTGGCTTCGATGATCTGGTATTCATCAATGATGAAATCCTTTCGGAGAATGGGGCAGAAATTGAATTTCCTAGCTGTAGTCAAATCTTCATTTTTCCCTCCAAAAAACTCCTTGTCTGTCAATATGGAAAGAGCCGATGCACCTGCCTGCATGTAGCCGATACTGACTGATTCTACAGAAGCGTTGGTGTTAATCGCGCCTTTGGAAGGAGATTTTCTCTTAAATTCAGCAATGATTCCTGTTTTGTCTTCTTGGGCAATGTATTTTTTCATCGACACCACATGGCTGTCAAAGTAGATGCTTTTCTCCAATAATTTGACAGGGACCAAGCTGCTTTTATCTGCAACTTCAATTTTTTTGTGGGCAATAATTTTATCTAAAATATTCATGTCTTTCAGTTTGAAAATGAAATGGTTGTTTTTGGATTGACCAGGGCATTGAAAACTTTCAGTGCATTACCTCCAAAAAGAGAGTCTTTGGCTTTTTCCAGGGCAGTTTCAAATCCCAATCCAGGATCTGCAGTCACCAAAGCTGCTGCGGCATTGGCAAGGACAACGGAATTTTGTGGAACTGTTCCTTTTCCTTTGAGGATATCATCAAAGATCCTAGCCGATTCCTCGACTGTCTCTCCTCCCAAAATGGAATCCGCAGAGATTTTCGGCAGACCAATGCTTTCCGGGCTGAGGAGTTTTTCTCCTGAATTGGAAATCATCTTGAAATCTCCTGTGAGGGAAATTTCATCATAGCCATCCAAAGCGTGAAGGATGCTAAAGTTACCCTCATGCTCCTGATACAAGTAGGCATACAACCTTGCCAATTCAAGACTGAAAACCCCTACCAATTGTTTTTTGGGGAAACTTGGATTGACCATAGGGCCCAACATATTGAAAAATGTTTTGACACCCAATTCTTTTCTGATCGGGGCGACATTTTTCATAGCAGGGTGAAAAAGCGGCGCATGGAGAAAACAGATTCCAGCTTCATCCAAGCTCTTTCTTATTTGTCCGATGTCATTGGTAAATTCATATCCAAAGTGCGCCAATAAATTGGAGGAACCACAAATAGAGGACACACCTGTATTTCCATGTTTGGCAACATTTTGTCCTGCACCTGCGACTATAAAAGAAGCCAAAGTTGAGATATTGAAAGTATCTTTGCCATCGCCACCGGTGCCGCAAAGGTCCATGGCG
>NZ_CDSBKL010000459.1:0-2991 GCF_977115555.1 Aquiflexum sp. | reverse complement strand
AGCTCCGGGGCGATTTTTATTTCTATCGATGACAATGAGATTGCGCAACTAAAGTTACTCTGTCAGGAGATTTTTGGGGAGGAAAATTTTGTAGCCCAATTTGTCAGGAAAAACAAAGCAGGTTCCGGACATGACAGCGGTCAGGTTGCAGTAGAGTTTGATTACATGCTTTGCTTCGCAAGAAATAAAGCAGAATTGAAGTTTGCAAAAGAAAAGCTGGATGTGGAAAATGACAAGAAATATAAGCTTTCTGATGCCCATATCGAATTCCGGGGAAAATATTACCTCCGAGACCTTGATTACCGTGGTTCCTATAGCGAAAGCATGGATTATGTCATTACTGCTCCTGATGGAACAGAGATGCTTTCGGGAGGAAAATTTGGGAAACCCAATACCTGGCGTTGGAATCAGCACAAACTGAAATGGGGAATTGAAAACGACTTCATTGTCTTTAAGAAAACCAGCAAGCAATGGAAGGTTTATATCAAGCAGTATCAATTTGTCGACAACCTGAATAGGCGACGAGAGCGGCAGCTTCCATACCGGGCTTTGATCCAGTTTTTGAATTCAGAGGGAAGTCAGGAATTGAACGAGGTGGTAGCCCAAAGTATCTTCAAGTTTCCCAAGCCCATCGGTTTGATCCGGTTTTGCATTGATTTGTTTGAGGACAAAGACATCACCATATTGGATTTTTTTGCAGGTTCGGGGACTACCGGTCATGCTGTATTGAAAGCCAATGAAGCAGATGGCGGAAAAAGGAAGTTTATTCTTTGTACCAACAACGAAAACAATATCTGTGAAGAAGTGACCTACACGCGGGTTTCTAAAGTAATCCATGGATATGAGGGACCAAAAAAGATCCATGTGCCTATTCCCCAAAACCTAAAATATTTCAAAACGGCTTTTGTTGGAAAAGGTCAAAATACAGAAAAGATAGATCGGGCAATTTTTTCAACTTAAATGATAACCAATGGTCAGTTTAGAGCATGTCATACACCTTCCCTTGACCGAAGCTGAAATTCTCGATTCCATCCAAAAAGCCATAGAGAATACCAATATTTCTGAATTGGACAACCTACGGTTCCGCCATCCAAATATCCGGTTTGACTGCATGTTGCGGGGATATTTGGGCGAGTTTGCCATTCAAAAATGGCTCAAAGAAAACGGAATCGAAATAGAAAAGACAAACCTTATTTTAGAGGACGATCGTGTGGACATTGATTTTGTGTACAAAGGGAAAAACCTCGAACTCAAAACATCACTGGTTCCCGATGCAGACAAAACAATAGAAAATGCAATCCTCAACCGTGATATCAAATTGATCAAAAGAGAGGAAAGTATCGAAAATCTTAGGGGAGATGTCCACTTGCAGGTGTTTTTCAATCAAAAGAGGAAGGCAAAAGATGATTGGTTAAAAACCTTAAATGTTGATTTCAGCAGCAGGGATCCAAAAATCATATATCAAGCCCTTTCCGCCCGTAGGTATAAAGAGGATATGCTTTTTGTGGGATGGATAGAAAAGAAAGCTTTGGCTGATAGGATCAATTCCCTTTCCCCCAAAGACCGAACATGGACCTTTCAGAAGGCAAAGAGAGAGTTTTGGGCATGTAAAATTAAGGATTGCCATCAGCCGTCAGATTTGATTGGTTATTTAAAATCAATTTAAAGCAGACCTTCCGAATTCCTTTGTAAACGCATTTTATTTTCCCCAACTTTAAGCAAAATCATTGATCATGAACAGGTTTATATTCGGGTTTATCGCAGCGCTGTTGGTACTTGGGAGTATATGGTATTTTGTGGGCAAAAGGGAAAATAAAGACGAGATCCGGGCTAACTCTGCCATGATCCAACAACAGATCCAAAATGTGGGTAAACTGATCGTGACAGAGGGATACTTTTCACAGGTTTTCACTTTCAAAAATTCTCAAAACTTATTTTTGGATATTATTACTTCAGACAAAAAGGCTTTGGTTGTGGCAAATGCCAAAGCCACGGTCGAGTTTGATTTGAGGCAATTGGAGACAAAAATTGACGAGGAAACCAAGACTGTAACCATTACCAAAATCCCCGAGCCTGTCATCAACATCTACCCTGAGATTGAGTATTATGATGTGACGCAGGATTACTTCAATAAATTTGAAGCCAAGGATTATAATAAAATCAAAAACAGTGTTTCAGCCCAATTCCGCAAAAAGATAGAATCTACAGGCCTTAAAGACAATGCGCAGCAAAGGCTGATGAGCGAATTGGTCAATATCTTTGTGCTCACCAAATCATTGGGTTGGACGCTGATGTACAATGAAATCCTCATTGAAAACCCTGAACAGATGAAGAATCTTAAAAGGTAAGACTACTCTTTTTCTTTTGAAATTATATGACTCCTCTGGATAAAAACCATAATATGAAATCTTTATTGAATTTGCTGATCATCCTCGGTGTGTTTTTTTTAGTTTCCTGTAACACAAATCAGGAAAAATCAACTTCTGAGATAGATACCAAGAAACCCAATGTGGTCTTCATTTTGGCCGATGACTTGGGCTATGGAGATTTGGGAGTGACAGGTCAGACTAAAATCTCGACACCGAATATTGACAGATTAGCAGGTCAGGGGCTACTTTTTACCAACCACTATACAGGTACAACAGTTTGTGCACCATCGCGGTCTGCATTGATGACAGGCTTGCATACTGGGCATACGCCGATCCGTGGAAATTTTGAAGTCCAACCTGAAGGTCAATATCCCATGCCGGATACACTATTGACAATCCCCAAAATGATGAAAAAGGCCGGTTATGCCACCGGTGCTTTTGGAAAATGGGGGTTGGGTTTTATAGGAACTTCTGGGGATCCAAACAACCAGGGTTTCGACAGGTTCTTTGGGTACAATTGCCAACGATATGCGCATCGATATTATCCTGAATACCTTTGGGACAACAGTCAAAAGGTGATGCTAGAAGGGAATGACTGGACCAACAAAACAACCTATGCGCC
>NZ_CDSBKL010000458.1:0-2999 GCF_977115555.1 Aquiflexum sp. | reverse complement strand
ACACCCCATGTGGTAAGGATCGAAAAGTAGGGGGGGAGCTCTTCAATGATGGTTTCGATCGTTTGGGATTTTGCTGCATGGAAGGATTGGAGGATAAGGAATGCCGCGAGGAATATTTTTTTCATATCGGATAGTCATTTACCATCCCTAAAATATTGAATTTTTGAAACTATTCGAGCCTGAAACAATTTTTTAACCCTAAGATTAAGATTTTCTCTTTTGATTCCAATTGCATCCTGAATGCTCGTGGATGGAAAAAATAAATGGGGGGAATTACTTCCGAAGCTGTACGGAATACACCCAGTCTTAGCATCAGATGGTTTGCCACTCCGCACGGGATATATTTCAAAATCAATTGGTAAGAAAGATCAAGTTATAAACTCCCCCAATTTACTTTCAAAAGTTTGCTATTTAGTTTGGCAATTAATACGAAACAGAATTTCCTTTTAATTGCTATCGTTCACACGTGTTTTTCCCAAAGGCAATCCCCAACTTCCAGGTTGGAAAAGATTGCCTTAAATGAATTACTCTTGGGTGAACAGGCGATCAAGCCAATATTGATGGATTCATTGGCCTCAAACAGATGAAAGATCCGTAATTGTTTGAAATTTTTTCCATCCGTTGAGTTTTCAATTAAAAAATCATTTTCCCTTCTGCTTATTCGATACCACATGGATTTGATGCCGGAATCCACTTCCGACGTAGCCCAATCTGAATAGCCCTGATTGGTAACCACACTTCCAAGCCAGGAAGTTTGCTCATTTTGGAATTCAATCCCTGCTTTGACCCAATTTTCGGAATCTTGGTATATGGCTATCCCACATTGATCATAAATTTCAGCGTATTCAAATTCTGTTTTTACGGTAAAGGAAAAATATTTCTCATGGGTGCTCACATACAAAATATGGGCATTATCATTCCGAAACCCATAATACGTCCGTTGCCATAAATCGGTATGGGGTTCAGTCAGGATTTCAATTCTTCCTTCGGAAAAAGTGAAATTTTCAGGTTTACAAAACCATTTCGCTTGATGGGTATTGAATTGGAACATAAGCTAAATTTCCGTTTGTTTTTTTGCTTTCTAGCCAATAATGGGAATTTAAATAAGCCCTAGTATGTAAATTACAACTTCCTTTTAGGAAGAAAGATACTTAATAAAAACAAAAAGCGGGGCGGAATTACTTCCGAAGCGGTACGGAATCCACCTTATTCGAAATTAAGAGTTTAATTTCGCTGAGAAGGGGAGGATTTTGATTTTTTTTTTGTTGCATCGGGGGGCAGGCATGTTTGACATCGATCAAAGCCAGTGGTTTTTGTGGGCAAGATTGATTACCTGAGCTTGGGAGTTTACGTGCAGCTTTTGGTAGATATTGGCGATATGTTTTCGGATGGTTAGGGAGGATATTTCCAATGCCACAGATATTCTTTTTGCATCCCAGCCATTGATCAGGTGACTGAGGACTTCTTTTTCCCGCTCTGTAAGCAGATCAGGCATATCTGACTTGCCGGATTTGGAATGGGAGTCCTTTTGACTCAGCAACTGAAGTGTTTTGCGGGCAATTCCGGGACTCATGGGCGCGCCGCCGAATTCAAGGACATTTTGGGCTGCCTGCAAAATTTGATCGGATGACTCGTGCTTTAACAAATAACCTGAGGCTCCTGCTTGAATTGCCTCAAAAATATTTTCCTCGTCGTCAAATACCGTCAGAACCAAAAAATGGATATGGGGATACAAAGCTTTTCCAATCCGAATTGCCTCTATGCCATTCATGATAGGCATCTCGATATCCATAAAGACCACTTGAGGCAAAAACCCATGCTGCAATGCTGCCAGTTCTGCCAATGCCTTTTTTCCGTTTTCGGCGATAAAGCACATTCTAAGGGACGGAATGCCGTCTGTTTTCATCCGAAAACTCCGCACGTTGACGGGATTATCTTCTACCAGTGCAATTCGATATGGTTCCATTGTTCAAAGTTCAATTGAAAAATACCAAAAAAACATACTCAATTTGGAGTAGGCTCGATCCGAACCGAGGTCCCTGAGGCTCCGATAACTCCCTGCCACGAAATATTCCAACCTGAGGTCTTTGCTCTTCTCTTCATATTTTCAAGCCCATTTCCATCACTGTTTAGAATCACTTGATTCATCCCCTTCCCGTCGTCAGCAATTTCTATAGACCAAGATTCATGACTTTTCAGGAAAATGGTCAATTGCTTACAGTCGCTGTGCCTCAAAGCATTGATGATTGCCTCCTGAAGGATTCGAAAAAGGTTGAATGCATCAGCTGCCGGCAGGGTTTTGTCTTCCATTATTTCCTCATGGAAATTGATTTGGATTTCAGGATAGGAGGAATTGAGGCGTTGGAGATACAATTTCAATCGGTCACTCAAAGCTGTAAATCTGAGCGAATCATTCTTCAAGGCCCAGATGGTATCATTCAGTTCACTGACCATGGACCGTGAGTTGATCTGAAGTTCCCGCAGGGCGGTTTTTCCCAGTTCATCCAGTTGATCAAGCTTTATGTATTCAAGATTGGATGTTATCGATGCCGCAAAAGCACCCAGATTGTCATGAAGATCCGAGGAAATCCGCTTTCTTTCCTGTTCTTTGGCCTCCATGATCGACTTTTGGGCTTTGAATTTTTCTGCTTCCTGGAATTTCACGCGTTCGATTTTTTCTTTTCTCCTGAAGAAACCTATCCAAAGCGCTGCCAGGAGTATGACAATGGCCAATGCAGCCAAAGTCCCATATACCACCCGCTGTCTTCTGATTAAATCGAGTTGTTGTTGGATAATGATGTTTTCCTTTTGCTGGACCTCATACTGGGTTTGAAGTTCGGCAAGCGTGCGCTCAGAGTTTTGGGTATAGTAGGCGTCCTTGGCTTTGATTATTTCCTCCAAGGTTTCCGAATATTTTTCCTGATCTCCGGAGTCTTTGTATGCTTTTGCCAATGCCTCGAAATAGATAAGCCGAAGGTTAACCGAATTGACCATCTTTT
>NZ_CDSBKL010000457.1:0-3004 GCF_977115555.1 Aquiflexum sp. | reverse complement strand
GCTTTTAGGAAGATATCGAATTTGATTTCTCTATTGCAGAGAATGTCGGGATTGGGGGTTCTTCCGGCTTCATATTCGGCAAACATGTAATCCACAATCCTGTCTTTGTATTCTTCACTGAGGTCGATTGCCTGAAAGGGAATGTTGAGTTTTTGGGCAACAAGCATGGCATCGGTGCTGTCTTCCATCCAAGGGCATTCATTGGAAATGGTGACAGTTTCATCATGCCAGTTTTTCATAAACATGCCGATGACTTCGTAGCCTTGTTCTTTGAGGAGATATGCTGCGACGGATGAATCTACGCCGCCTGATAGTCCGACGACTACCCTTTTTTTGTTTTCCATTGTTTTGAAATTATTCATGGGTTCAAGGTCCATGAGGTTTCACATGCAGATCCAACAAAAATATGTTGGGAATTGGTTCGCAAATCTAAGTGATCAGGATTTATTTCTTACATAAATCAGCTTGGTCTTTCCTTTGATGTTTTCCCTATGGTCAATCTCAAAGGCAGGAATTGATTTGATGAGGGGTGTGAGTTTTTGAAATCCGTAGTTTCTTGCATCGAAATTTGGCTGCTTTTTTTGCAATAAATTTCCCACATCCCCCAAAAATGCCCAGCCTTCATCATCCGCCAAATCAGAAATGGTCGCAGCGATCAGTCTTATGATTTTTGCATTGATTTTGTCCACCTGAGGGGCAGGGATTGTTTTGTCTTTTTGGTCGATGGGTTCCTCAGTCTGTTTTTGAAGGATTTCCAGGTAAATGAATTTATCACAGGCTACAATGAAAGGATCGGGAGTTTTCTTTTCTCCCATTCCGATGACCATCATTCCGGCCTCTCTCAGCCTTGTTGCCAATTTGGTAAAATCACTGTCACTGGATACAATGCAAAAGCCATTGACTTTTTCAGAATAGAGAATATCCATTGCATCGATGATCATCGCAGAATCTGTGGCATTTTTACCTGAGGTATAGCCATATTGCTGCATGGGATTGATCGCATTTTCGAGCAGCACGTTTTTCCATTTTCCCAGTTGCGGTTTGGTCCAATCACCATAGATGCGTTTAATGGTGGGATTACCATACTTGGCAATTTCTTCCATCATTTCCTTGACTTGTCCGGCTGGAACATTGTCCGCATCGATGAGTACAGCTATTTTGATATCGGTTTGCATAGAAAGATGTTGGTTTTGCAAAAAAAAGAATTGGTTTATTAAATGTAGAAAAAAACTGTAGGCTTTATTTATTTTCTTATACCTACGGGAAGAATTACTTAATCTGTATTCCTGAATTAAGAAGGTATTTTCGTAAGTTGCATCAGTCGAATAAAGCATTTTAACAAAATATGAAAAAACTTTTAATAGCGACCGGAGGAGGTGATTGCCCCGGTTTGAATGCAGTGATCAGAGGAATCTACAAAAGAGCAAAAAAAGAAAAAGATTGGGAAGTTTATGGCAGCAAAGAGGCCTTTAACGGAGTGTATTCTGATCCTCCCGAAATCATCAAATTAACAAAAAACAAAACTGCAGGTATCCATGTAAAAGGAGGTACCATATTGAAAACCACCAATAAAGCGGACCCTTTGCATTTTCCTATCACAGATGAAAACGGAAATGTGAAATTTGTAGATAGAACAAATATTTTGGCAGACAGGATCAAAGAGCTTGGTTTTGATGCAGTTATCAATATCGGCGGGGACGGATCGCAGAAAATTTCCCAAGCCCTATACAAACATGGGATAAACGTTGTGGGAGTTCCGAAAACCATTGACAATGACCTCTCCGCCACGGATATGACATTTGGTTTTCAAACAGCAGTACAGATCGCCTCTGATAGTTTTGACAAATTGGTGACTACCGCTGAAAGCCATAATAGGATCATGATCATGGAGGTGATGGGAAGAGATGCAGGCTGGATAGCTATACATACTGCAATAGCAGGTGGCGCCGATATCTGCCTGATACCTGAAATACCCTTTGACATCCACAAATTGGTCAAAAAAATCCAGTCCCGGTATGAGAAAGGCAGGGGTTTCGTCAATATTGTCATCGCCGAGGGTGCAAAACCAAAAGAAGGAACCATTGTATCCCGAAAAGGGGAAGAAGGTTCCCATCATGTAAGACTCGGTGGCGTGGCATTTCAGTTGTCACAGCAACTCAAAGATGCAGGCATCAAAGAAGAAATCCGGGAAACTGTTTTGGGACATGTACAAAGAGGCGGTACACCAACTGCTTTTGATAGGGTTTTGGCTTCATTGTTTGGAGTGAAGTCCTTTGAAATGGTACTGAAAGGAGATTTTGGAAAAATGGCTTCCTTCAAAAATAATTCGTTCATTTCAGTTCCGCTTGAGGATGCTACCAAAGAATACAACTATGTCAAAAAGGACAGCTTCATTGTGAAAGGTGCAAAGGGTTTAGGAATTACATTTGGAGACTAAAAAGCTATGAAAGATGTTTTGATACAATTGTTTGAAAGGGATATGAAGAAGCTCATATCCGAATTGGAATCCTATAAGAAGGAGGAAAATATCTGGAAAATATCAGGAGAAATCAGCAATTCGGCGGGTACATTGACACTCCACCTCATTGGAAATCTCAATCATTTTATCGGGTCTGTGATGGGGCACACCGGCTACATCAGAGATAGGGAGGCAGAATTTTCACTTAGAAATGTGCCCAAGCGTGAATTATTGAACCAGATTGGAGAATCCATAAAGGTTATTAAAAACACGATTTCTGAATTTCCAAAAGACAATTATTCAACCAACTACCCTTTGGAGGTTTTTGGTAAACCAATGACCTACCTTTATTTTATGATCCACTTACAAGGGCATTTAAATTACCACTTGGGACAGGTCAATTACCACAGGAGATTATTAGATATTTGATTTAGATCAATGTATTTAAATCATTTATTTTCAAAGTTTTAAATTATTTCATGAAAAACATTGTCATCATTTCAGGAAGCCCAAGGGAAAACTCAATTTCAATAAGGATTGCAACTA
>NZ_CDSBKL010000456.1:0-3017 GCF_977115555.1 Aquiflexum sp. | reverse complement strand
TATAAACTGATATCAATAAAATGAAAAATCTGTCAAAGGAGAATTACAAAAATGCAATCTGCATTTTTTGATTCATCTGTTCCAAATATTTGTTCAGAGTCATCACAATCATAGGCATGCCAACACTCGTTTTAGGTAAGGGTCTTTCCCTATTAGGATTTTGAGGTAATGGCTTAATTCTATATTTTACCCAGGCTTTTAACTTATAATCAACTACATTCACCTTCTTTTTAAATGATTGAATCATCAATAATTATTTACCTACTTCACCTACCTGGATATTTAATCTCGGACAACCCAATAGAAAGTATTTTGTAAGAATTTAAAGAAATGGCCGTAGGCAAGAATCCCACGGCCCCATTTAAATAAAAATTGGTGGTTTTTAGATTATTAAATTGTGGTTTTTAGAGCCAGGTTAATTGCTTCTTCTTTGGCTTTTTCAAGGCTGGCTTGTGTAATTCCGGGTGCGAAATCCAGAGGCTGGGAATTAATGAAAGAGATATCTCTAATCCCTGCCAAACCAAATATGGATCTCAGATAAGGCTCTTGGAAATCCAACTGATGCATCGGACTACTCTCACTGTAATCGCTGCCCCTTGAAGTGATACAAAACATTTTTTTATTTAATGCCAATCCTTCAACCCCGTTTGCAGTGAAGCTAAAAAGGATACCTGCCTGCATAATTACGTCGATATAGTGCTTCAACTTATAGGGAATCGTAAAGTTCCACATTGGGCAGGAAATCAAATAAGCATCATAGGACAAGAATTCGGTAGAATATCTTGACACCTCTTCCCAAGATGTTTTGATTTTTTCTTCCAAAATTCCACCCGACATTAGGGCATATTTCGCATCAATTGTATATCCAAAAACCTCAGGAAGACTTGTCTTGAAAAGATCCAGGTCCTCAATTATCAGATTTGGATTTTTTGCCTTCAAAGCTTTCAAAAATTCATTTGAAATACCGAGTGTACGCGATTTCTCTCCTCTCGGGGAAGCAATAATGTGTAGTAACTTCATTTTATAGTAAATTTATTTTGTAAGAATAATGGTTTATAAATTTCAACTTATGTTGGGTTTTGAACAATATACAGGTCAGTAAATTTGTCTAATTCATTAATCATAATTTGATTAGTTATTCGGCTTATAATCAGAATGTTGCCAAGACATCAATACCCATTTCTTTTTTTGAGATGCATAAACGGCCGTAAATACCCCTTTATATTCAAAATTATCCGAAGGATTCTCTTTTTGACTTATCTTTTGGTCGATCAGACCCGAAACTATTACAGTACCACCAGATTGATTTATGGTTATATCTGAAAACTTGTTTATAACGGTCATCGTTCCGGTTGCTTCCGTTATCTCTGTACGGCCCATTTTCTGGCCATTACCCATAATAAACACAAAGTTATCATCGGTATTTTCTAATGTAAACATCTTATCTCCATTCTTCACCATAAGGTCATGGAAAGTCTTTTCGGTAAAAGAACCCTGAGAATAAGCAGTGAGTGTAAATGCTAATAGGATACTAAGGATGGCTAACTTTTTCATCTTGTTTTTCATTTATTGCCTACTCTATATCGGTTTTCGGCTTTCTCCGTATATGCGTAAATTCAAATTCTTTTGCTTATTGAATAACCAAAAAATAAGAAATTAATACCTCAAGTACCAGGTCGATAAAAATGCTACCAGTATTAATTTGTCAGAACATTTCTATACCCTACTTTTCCATCATGCAGTCTTTCCATTGCTTCATTTACCGTACTAAATTTGGATTTTTCGGTTAGTGTGAAAATAACTTGTTTTGCAGCAAAATTGAGCATGTTCACAATTATCATATTTTGGTTTTGTAAATGGGCCAAATTCGCTGGTTTTGGTTTAAATATCTTGTTAGGTTTTTTTAATCATGTTTGTGATGGTCCGAATTCTCATAATGTTCTTTGATTAGATCCCTACCGAAATCCCCGTCAAAATCTCTCCAAACGGTATGAATGTGATTGGCTTTATCCTGGACATTGTCAAACTCAATCAAAAACGTTTTCCCCTGAATCCGGTAATAGTGACCTTCTCCGAGGACAGTTGCCCCGGCCCATCCAAATCTTACCTCATTTATTTCTTCATCCTTAATGCTATTCATTCTTTTTTCGGCTTGTTCAGCGGGCATGGTTGACAGATATTCATCAATAAGTTTTAAAAAAATAAGTTGTTGGTGCCCGTTTAACTGACCATACATAATTCCTACAGGACTTAATGGTTCGACTTCTGGAGATTTCCCTGTAACAATATCGAAAAATGGTTCCTGTTTAAATATTGCCACTTTCCTTTGTTCTTCTGATAATGAGTTGATCAATTCAAAGCCTAGGTCCTCTTCATTATGAAGAGTGCGCTCCCCTTCTCTGGGTCCGGAAGGAATTCTCGCCGGACTCGCTCCTAAAAACCGCGGAGCAATTCCAACTTTTTCGTTATGAATTGTAAAATTCAGGGAAATATGATGGCCTTCGAAAGAGAAAGCCCATAAGCTGTCTTTTTCAGGGTTTCCATAAAATGCAACCGAATAGTTTTCAGGATTCCTCATGATCGAATCTCCACTGATTTCCAAAAGGATATTTTCCAAATCGATAATTTTCATCGTTTTCATGTATCCTGTTTCTGAAAGAAAGCCCTTGAGGAGTTTGTCCAATTTGGCCTTCTGTTCCTGATCAAGTTCATTTAATTGGATCCCTTCTCTCGGAAACATTGAACTAGGTATATAATGGAAGAGCGTTTTGGACTCGTCATCAAAAGACAGGAGTGCTTTATTCCTTTGGACCTGAGTCAGGGATCTCAAGAATTCAACTTCAGGTTTTTCAACAATAAGTCCTAATGCCAAAAAAATCGAGGCTCCGACCAAAAGGGTAATCATGAAAATTTTCTTCATACCAAAGGCGTTTTTTAATTCGGTTTATCGGTTAGATTTCACTAATTCAGGGCATCACTTAATTTTTTGGTATCCACATATTGTTGAAAAGCAACTA
>NZ_CDSBKL010000455.1:0-3025 GCF_977115555.1 Aquiflexum sp. | reverse complement strand
TTTTTTTTCTCTGCTAATTAGAACTTATGCTATTTTAGCTGTTTAAAAAAAAACTCAATTATGTTAAGAACCACACGAAATTTAACCACTGCAGTTTTTCTGCTGCTTATGGCCCTAATGGCTCCAGAGCATGAGGCTTTGGCACAAAAAAAGAAAAAGAAATCTGATGCACCTGCAGCTGTAGCTCCTGCTCCAGAAAAAAAGCCTGAGAAAAAAACAATTGCCGACCTTACAAAGGGAAACCATAAATTTGAAGGCCTATTCACTTTTTACCAGGATACTGTCAGTGGTGAACTGAAAATGGAAGTCAGCAAAGAGCAATTAGGCAAAGAGTTTATCTATTTTGCTCAGATCGGGGATGGCGTTACAGATGCCGGAACCTTTAGAGGTGCTTATGGCGAAAACAACATTTTCAAAATAGTCAGGTATTTCAATAGAGTGGAATTTGTGAAGCAAAACGTTTCACATTATTTCGATCCTGAAAATCCACTGAGCAGATCAGCGGATGCCAATATCAGCCCAGGAATCATGGCAAGCGCCAAAATCGAAGCTGAAGATGCCGAGAAGGGAACAATCCTTATCAAAGCAGATAACCTTTTCCTAAAGGAAACTTTCTCCCAAATCAAAAACCCTCCATTTCCCGGTGAGTCTCCCATGGCATTCAGGTTAGGGAACCTTGACAGTGAAAAAACAAAAGTCCTTGCTGTCAGGAGTTATGAAAAAAATACAGACCTCGCTGTAGAATATGTTTACAACAATCCCTCTGTCTTGAACGGTGGCTCTTCTGCTGTGACTGATGGAAGGAATGTGAGCATCAAGGTTTTCCATAGCTTGATTGAATTGCCGGACAACGGCTATGAACCTAGATTCGATGACCCAAGGGTAGGTTTTTTCACCACGGAAGTGACTGACATGACTTCTGCAAGTGCAACTCCTTACAGAGATTTGATCCATAGATGGGATTTGAGAAAAAAAGACCCAAATGCAGCTGTTTCAGAACCTGTCGAGCCGATTGTATTTTGGATAGAAAATTCCACGCCTATGGAATGGAGAGGTACCATCATGGATGCAGTCCTTGAATGGAACAAAGCATTTGAAAAAGCTGGATTCAAAAATGCTGTTCAGGTAAAAATCCAGCCTGATGATGCAGCTTGGGATGCAGGAGATATCAGATACAATGTATTGAGGTGGACAAGTTCACCAAATCCTCCTTTTGGCGGTTATGGACCTAGCTTTGTCAATCCTAGGACAGGACAGATTTTGGGAGCAGACATCATGTTGGAATTTGTATACCATACCAATAGAGTGGTATATGACAAACTTTTTGGTGAAGAAGCAGCTTTGGAAAATCAATCTTCACATGGCAATCAGCCTCACTTTTGTTTTGTAGGTGCGCACCTACAAAACAACATGATGTTTGGTCAGGCTTTCCTTAGAGCTCATGGTGCTTCCGATATGGAAATGGAAGGAATGAAAAAAGAAGCTATGGCAGAATTGCTTATGCATGAGGTTGGACATACTTTGGGTCTTAACCACAATATGAAAGCCTCCCAGCTTTTTTCTCCAAAAGAATTGGCTGATAAGAATGTCATCGAAGGTAAAGCCCTTTCAGGTTCTGTGATGGATTATCTTGCCATCAACATATCTCCTGATAAGAGTACTCAGGGGCATTATTTCTCCACTACTGTTGGACCTTATGATGTTTGGGCGATACAGGCAGGCTATACTCAAGTCAAATCCCAAGCTGAATTGGATGCAATTTTGGCACTTTCTACCAAGCCTGAACTGACTTTTGGCAATGATGCAGATGACATGAGGGCACCGGGAAAAGCCATTGACCCAAGGGTGATGATCGGTGACCTGTCCAATGATCAGATTGCATATTCCATTCACATGATGGAAACTTCCAAAAAACTGATGGAAGGTATCAAAGAAAAATATTCAACAGATGGACAATCTTACCAAGAATTGACGCAGGCATACAGTGTCCTTATGGGGACCTACGCTACTGCCGGTGGAGTAATGTCAAGGTATATCGGTGGTGTTTATGTGGACCGTGCCATGGCAGGCCAAGAAGGGGCTACTCAACCTTATACTCCCGTAAGTCTAAAGGATCAAAAAAGAGCTTTGGATGCCATCAGCAAATACATGTTGGCACCAAACGCCTATCAGATTCCGGATGACTTGATCAATTATTTGGCAAGACAAAGAAGGGGCTTCAATTTCTTTGGCGGACCGGAAGATCCAAAAATCCACCAACAGGTATTGAATTCGCAAAGGAACGTATTGGCCCACATGACGCATCCCAATACTTTGCAAAGAATGGTTGATTCAGAATTGTATGGCAATGAATACAACATGGCAACGTATATGAATGATCTGACCAAAGCTGTCTTTGATGCGGACATCAATGGGAATGTCAACACTTTCAGACAAAACTTGCAGATAGAATATGTCAATACCCTGAAAGGAATGCTGACGGGACCACAAAGCAACAGGTATAACAACTTTGCCAAGTCTGCCGCTTTGTATAACCTGAATTATATCAAAACCAAAGTGAACAATACTTCGGGAAATATTTCCTCAAAGGCACACAAGGAGCACCTGAAATTGGTAATCAACAACACCTTGGAAGATGTGAAGTAAAATAGCAATACATTGTTTCTATAACCTCAGGTCGGTATGGTCTGAGGTTTTTTTTTATGCCAATTTTTCATAAGCCGTATTCTCGGATCCCCTTCGACCAAAAGCCCCGAAGCGAGCTGAACATCAATAGCCCCTTGCAAGATGCTTCTCTGATCCTCATCATTTAACAAATTTCCCTGCACCGCCGCTCGGGGAAAAAAAAAGCGATGTCCTAGGTCCCAATAAATATCGGGATGGGGGCAAAAAGGAAAAGTGAAGAAAAGGGTTTACACCAAAAAAAAGGAAGTCTAAGATTTCAAGATTACCTTCTTTTTAAAGATACTTACCCCTAGTGCTATCACCATTTTACTCCTAGGAGAACAAATCATGATCTTTGCTG
>NZ_CDSBKL010000454.1:0-3030 GCF_977115555.1 Aquiflexum sp. | reverse complement strand
GCCTCAGTAAATCGTATGGTTACCGGCGAAGAAGTTGCGGTATTTCCATCATTGTCTTTGGCAATGGCTGTTAATTGATGTTCCCCAACACTACCTGACCAACTCACTTTCCAAGGTTCTGCGGTAGCCATACCTATGCTAATTTCTCCTGCAAAAAATTCTACCTGATCGACTTGGCCATCAAGGTCATTTGCCACGGCAACAATATCGATTGGGCGTCCTTCAATAAATTCTTGGTTATTGGAAGGCGAACTGATCGCGACTACAGGAGGAATGTTTGCGTCATTGCTCACAATCACCAACAGCCGGTCTTCATCTTCATATTCTCCATTGCTTACCGTCAATTTAAAACTATAAATCCCCTCAACCAATCCGCCGATCGTGGTATTCTGGGCATTTGGATCGTTTATAGTGGCCACACTTGGTCCATATTCCTGACCCCAAGCATAGGTCAAATCACTTCCTCCCGGATCAGAACCTGAGCCTTGCAAAGTAGTGCTAGCTTCCGGCAATATCACCACAATATTTTGTCCTGCATCTGCAGTAGGCTGACTGTATGGCAACGCTCCTTCATAGGTGAAGGTCATTTTCCCAAAGTTTAATTCACCATTTCCAAAGGAAACACGCAAAATATTTTCACCCTCGATAAATGGAATGCCTACTATTGATTGAGTTTTCCATTTGTCCCAACCTCCTGTCGTGCTAACAACAATGTTATCTGTGATTTTTTTGCCATTTAATTCAAGCCAAAATGGGCCTCCACCGCTTTGGTTTCCGGAGGCGTAGCGGAATTCCATTTTGTGCAATCCTGATTTTTCAACATTGACAGTATATTCCACCCACTCTCCACTTACAATCCATCCTATAGTAGGTCCCTCTCCGGTGATGAATGCTACATCTACACCCTCCTCTTTCCTGAAGTCCCCTTCATTGTTGATAGATACATCCGAATAAGCAATTCCTTGTCCCCTTCCTCCTTCAAAAACATCATAATTTCCTGCTTCAATCACTCCCGGAATAGCCCATGCTGTTCCCAAATAAGGAACCTGATCTCCTACCACTACCGATACGATATTGGATACTCCAAGCTTTTCGCCCTCGAAAATCTTTGCGTAAAAATCATGTACGCCCAACGGCAGCTGAGTGGCTTTAAAGTCATAAGGTGCTCCGGTAAGTTCACCGACCTTTTCTGAACCTCTAAAAAACTCAACTTTTGTGGGAGATCCTGTTTTTATTTCCAAACTAAGATCGACACTGCCATTGACATAGGCACGGTCAAAGCTGACCGAAAGCTCGCTCTCAATATTTACATCATTGTTGGTAACCATGGTTCTGGCCGGAGCCTCAATGCTCTTCCCATCCGAAAAAAGTACCGTAATGGGGCTTTTTTCATAGTTATTGACAACATAGGTCTTTTTCCCATCTTTATTGAATACCGAAGCCGTAGGATAATTTGCGGTGACCGAAACATCCACCCTTCCTATGGCATTCATCGCATGAAGCCAATAGTAGGTTTGGGCATCAGAAACGCCGAATTTCAGGTTTCGGTTAGGGTAACTGTCATATAGGTCAATCGCCTTTTGGGGATCAGTAAATGCCAGATACTCCCACATGATGTCATGCCATAAATTGTCATTTGCTTCATTTCTTAGAATTCCTGTATTGGTTTCGATCTCTTTCCAAAGCTTGGTGGCATACTCGGGATGATGTCCAAGGTATAGCGAGCCTCCATGGATCGGATATAACTCAATTCCATAAGATGCTGCGATATCATTGGTCCAAAACGTCCCGTTATCGTAGGAATTGCCCCAAACCCTTGAAACCAGACTGTACTGCTGTGTAGGTCCAAAATTGCGCTCATGGATATCAAACCAATATTCCTCAATGGCGGTCTGCTCAGTAGTGTAGAGATAAATCCCCAAATCCCTGATTTCTTTATCACCGGTGATGGTTCCCCAATGGATCAAGGAAGAATTGAACTGCATACTCTCAGAAGTGGATTCTTGGTCATTTCCCTGGGGAAAACTCGCAAATCCATTAGCCCAACAATGTCCTGCATAGGGACTGAAATTTCTCAGAAAGGGAAACATTTCATCATTTCTGTCAGGTGAGGCGGCATCCCGAACCAGAAGATTGACCATTTCGCCCCAACCTTCTGCCCAACCCGGCTCAAACTGCTCTAAGAATGCTGCCGCATGGATAAAATACCCCCAATGAAAATGGTGGTCATTCAGGTTGGTGTCCTGTCCATGTCCTGCCGGATAGCCAAGCATGGCTGACCAATCCTTGTTATAGTAAAATAAGAATGCCACCTGCCCCGAATTGGCTGTAAGCCAATCTTCCAATCTTTCTTTGATGGTTGCAATCATCTTGTCCCGGGATTCCATATTTCCCATTTCATGGGCGATTCTTGCAGTCTGAATCAGACGGTTCATCATCTGACCCTCGTTATAGGAATCGGTCCAGGTACTCAGACCGTCATTTTCAAGCTGCTTTACTTTTTGGTCCAACTCAGCAATACTAAATCCCTCACTGTAATTGGCCTGATAAGGAAGTGTGGGTAAAATACCATAGTAAGTATTTTCAACGCTAAAAGAAGTACCCGCCATGGTTTTGATTTCACCCCTGACAGAAGAGTAGCTCAATAGCTCAGGCCTCGGTGAATCGGGAGCAAGATTATCCCACTGATGGGGCAATAATCCTATCAAAGGCAGTATCTCTTCCCCTTCTTTAATTTCTGTTTCGATTGTAAAATCAGTACGGATAATGGAAGTTGATTCGTCATAATTCCAAGAAGCGGTAGTGTTTGAAGGAAATACATAAGCATATTTCTTGTAGGACAGCGCTGATTGGGAAATGTTGGTGGTGGTCAGTGGCAACATGGCCATAGACCAATAATCCTTACCGTTCAGTGTGGATGAAAAAACTTTGCCGCTTTGTGTCCATGTACTTCCTGAAGGAGCATAAAAAACAAAATCCGCTCCATTCCTGGCATTTTCAATCATCAACATTTCACCTGAAACTGTCGCA